>SKZG01000409.1 GCA_007127495.1 Planctomycetales bacterium | reverse complement strand
TTTCGGATTCGGCTCCAAGGCCAGCGCAAACAGGCTCCCGCGTCCATCGGTGACCGCAACGTGTCCATTCTCGCCCACGGCCGGCAATCGCCAATCGAGAGGACTTTGCGGCGCGAGCGGCGGTTGGAACGGCTCGGCGAGCGCTTGGCCGGTTTGCGGGTGGAGGAAGAACACATGGCCCGGAAGGCAGGGGACCAAAACGCCGGTCTGGTAGGGCAGCGGCGGGGCCGTCAACTCGCCCGGCAGGCGTCGCCACAAATAGCCGTCCTTCTGCTCGCCCGGAGCGTACACCGCGAGCTGGTCGGAGCCCGGGCCGGCGGAAAGCACCACGTCGCCGGCGCCGAGATCCAGAACCGACGTTACCGGCCGTCGGAACATGGCAGTCGTTAAGGCCGGTTCGTCGAAGACGGTCTCGCCGCGGATGGAATCGGCGTCGATCTGAAACAGTGAGCCTGCGGCGCTCACGCTGACCACTCGCCGGCCGTCGGGCGCGACCATGGGACGATCGCCCGGCGGTACGGCGATGCGGTTCTGCCAGAGCGTGCGGCCGTCAGCGACGTGGACGGCAGCCACGATCGCACCGGGCTCGCCCTCGCGCCGGCGCAGGTGGAACACGGCATCGCCGACGGCCCGCGGCGGCTGGAGGAACGCACTGCGCTCATCGCTGACCCATTGCGGCGTGAGCCGTCCTTCCGCGGCGCGCAGATGGAACTTTGTGAGCCGGTCATCGGCCAGGAAAAGCTGCCCCCCCTGAAACAGGCCATAGCGCACCATCGGTTCTGTATCGGTCGTTTCGCGCTGTACCAGGGGAACGAGCGGTTCCTGGGGATCGGCCGCGCTCAGCTCAAACGCGTACGCGGCGCCCAAGTCGGTAATGGCGGCGATCGTACGCCCGGCAACCGTCGGCGGCGTGTCGAACTGGCCGCGGACGCGAAACTCTTGGATCGCCTGCAAGAACGGCTGTCCCGGCGTTTCGTCCCGGCCGTGGTCCGGTGCTAGGGCCGATTCCGGCTCCGTGACGCGATACACTCGCAACACGGCCGTCCGCGCGCGATCATTCAGCGGCAAAAGCAAAACGCCACCCGCTAAAACCGGCGTCGCCGACAGACTGCCCGGCGCATGGCCCAAGTGAACCACTCCGCGGCATTGGCCGGTCGATAAATCGAGCACGAACAGGTTCGAATGGTCGGCGGCCTGGTAAATCAGCCCCCGCCCCGCGTCGACCGCGGGCGCTACGGGAACGGGCTGCGGCAATTGGATTTGGCGGACCGACGTGCCCTCTTCCGCGTCGATCAAATGAAGCCGGCCGCCGCGGGTCGCCACGATGACCTGCCCCCCGGCCAAGACCGGCGAAACGTCGACAGGCTCGTTCAGCGGCAATCGCCACCGGGGAGCACCGCTCTGCACATCGAGCCGCCACAGTTCCCCGGCCGCCGGCGCCACGACGAATACATCGCTGCCTGCAGCGGTCGCCGCGGCGACGGGGGCCGGCGGGGCCCGGAGCCCATCCGGCGACTCGCCGAGGTGCCGCTGCCAAAGGAGGCGGCCGTCGGCTGCGCTGAAGCCGTAGGCAGCTCCGGCGACCACCGCCACGACGACCTCGCCCTCGACACCGGAAACCGGTTCTTTCGTGGCCCGCTCAGCAAGGGTCCATGTTGCCAGCACGTTGCTTGGCGGCGGCCCCTTTTCGGGCTGGATCGCTTCTTTAGAAACATGCACCGCAGCCTGCTGCGCGGCCGAGATGGTGCGCGTGGCCACCAGAAGCTTCGGATCATCGGCCAGCGCCGGATAGGTTCGTAGCAGGTCGTGCCGGATGTCGTAGGCAACCGGCGGCGCGCCCTCGCTTAGCGCCTTCTCGATCGCCGTCACGGCGGCGTCCAAGGCCGTTTCCTGGTGAATCTGCCGGTCGACCAGCGCAAGCTGGGCTTCGACCTCGTCGAGTTTCGCCGTGGGCTGGAGCCGGGCGGGCACGATCATCCGGTTACTCGCCAGCTCGAGCGCCTCGCGCGCTTGCCGGAGCAATTCGGGATCGTTGCTCTCCTGGGCCCGGGTGGCCAAGCCTTCGGCAATGGCCGGCAGTATAGCGGCCAATTCAGCGGCCGCCTCGCCGAACGCATCTTCCGGGGCAATCTCCTTGAGCACCTGTTGCGCAGACGCCAACGCCCTGGGCCAGTCGGCGCCGGGCATGGTCTCTTGCCGCAATTGGGCAAGCCCTCGCCTGACCCGCGCGCCGCTGACGCCTTGATGCCTGGGAAAGCTGTTGAGGTATTGGTCGAACTGGTGGATGGCTTGGGTGTACGAGCCGGCCCGATACTGTTCATTCGCGGCAGCCAGCACTTCGTCGCCCGATTGACGTCCCAATGCCCAAAGCAGCACGGCGCCGAGGATCAGCAGCCCGAGGAGAAGTCCACCGCTCAGTAGCAGCGCGGGCGACTCCCACACGTTCTCCCGGCGCGTGGCGACCGGCTGCCGCCGCCGGCGTTTCAGCCAGCCCAAGGGCCCGCGACGTTTGCTCGGCAAGGGCATGAGGGGGCTTCCCGCTGCCGCCGCATCCATGCCTTCGGCCGCCATGAGGTTGTCCAGCGGGCCGAGTCCCCCGCCGGACGCACCCAGTGGAGGCAACTCTTCATCCAACAGCGAGCCACTCGGCGATGCCGGTTCGGCTTGCTTGGGTTGGTCGGGAGCCGACTGCTTGGGGCGCTGTTGCGGTGAGGCAGACGGCGCCTTCGCCGGCTTCTCGGCGGCCTTGGGTGCAGAAGCTCGCGTTCGTGGGGCATCGTCGAGCGGCGCGAGGCCCAAGTCGTCGTCCGGGGCTTCGGTGGGCGTGGACTGCACCGCCTTTTCTTTCCGGCGGTCCGGCTGCCGGGGTGTCTTTTCCGCCGCGCCGGGTTCCGATTCCGGCAGCGCGGCCAGCAAACGCTTCGCGAGTGCAGGAGTCAGGTGCCCGGCATCGATGAGCCCTCTCGCCACGGCCTCGGGAGGAATGGGCTTGGCCGATTTCGCTACCTGGCGCCGCAAACTGGCAAGGACTTTTTCCGGCAGCAAGTCGCGCTGGGCAAGAATATCAAGAAGTTTCTCAGTCGATCGCATAGACTATCTCACATGGCTGCGGCTTTCGCGGTTGCCGAGGAACCGGACCATACCAACTCGAACGGAAAACGCCACCGCCGACCTCTCCGTTCGGGTTACCAAAAATCGTCCTCATCCACCGTGGCCAATCTCAAGCTCTCGAACCCAACCGCGTTGCCTGCGTCAAGCACGCGAACCACCGTCTCATGGCGGCATCCGGTGTCGGCCAGGACCAGTAGTTTCGAGGGACCTCCGTGCCGAGGGCCGCCGCCGGCAAATCGGGCGGCACGGAGCTTCACGAGCAAGTCCTGTTCGCTCGGTGCCTCGCTCTCGCCCACCCAAATGGTATTGTCCTGGTCCACTTGCACGACCACGTAGTCGGTGTCGTCTTCGATCTGCTGGATGGTTCGGGCCTGCTCCGCCTGCTCAGGGTCGGGTGCAGGTATCTCGATCGACTTCTGAAGGCTGAACGCAGCGGTCACCATGAAGAAGATCAGCAGCAGGAACGTCACATCGACCATGGGGGTCATGTCCAACTCGTCGGCCTCGCGCTGGTCGGCGTCGTGGAAGCGGACCGGCTGGGTGTCGTCGGCCGGGGGGGCAAATGGTTGGGTCATCAGCGGATCTCGTACACGGCCAGATTCAATTGGATGCCTTCGGCGCCGGCTTCGGCAATGGCGCGGGTCACACGAGCCACGTCGCGGTGCAGCACGCCCTTTTCGGCCTTGACCAGCACGTTTGCCAACCCTGCCTGATGGAACCCGGCGACTACCGCCCGGCGAATGATCGCTTCCTGCTCGGTGAGGTCGTCGGGCAGCGCGACGCCGGCCTCGCCGCGCAGTGCCCGTTCGATGGCGGCTTCCTGGCCGGCGAAGTCGGCGGGAATCGGCTGCCCGCTCTTGCCGTCGCTGAGGTACACTTTCGCCGCCTGTTGTCCACCACCTCGCTCAGCCAACGTGAAGACGATGGCGGAACGGGGGTTTACGCCCACCCCGTGGCGTGCCGGGGGCAGGTCGGCCTCGACCTGCATGTCGGGAATGGAGGCGACCAGGAAGAAGATCAGCAGCAGGAACACGATGTCGATCATCGGCGTGATGTCCATATCGACCGATTCGCCGCGGCGCCGGCGCAACAGCGCGCCCACAACGTCTTCGTTGGCCGTTTCATGGAAGCCGGCAATTTCAAACGCCACGATCGCTTCCTTTCGCTGCTTCATCCGAATCACGCCCACGGACGCGCCCCAAAGCCGTTTTGAACGTCTCCAGGAAACGTGTCAGCCCGAAACCCACCAGATCCTCCAACTGTCGGATCCGCACGTTGACGCTCGCCCGGGCCAGGACCAGCGGAATGGCGATGGCCAGCCCGCAGGCGGTGGTAATCAGCGCCAAGCTGATGTCGTTCGCCAGGATGCTGGGGGAGACGGCCTCGGCCTGTGCCCCGGCCAGCTTGCTGAAGGCGCCCATCATGCCCACCACCGTGCCGAACAGGCCGACCATGGGCGCGCTCTTGATGACCGTTTCGACCCAACTGAGGCGGTGTTCCAGGTCGGCCAGTACGTCGCGGCGGAAGCGGTCGACCAGCACGTCGCGCACCTTGGTGAAGCCGAGTTGCCGGTTTGCGGCGGCCAGAAGCACCAGTTGGGGCAGGGCGCGCAGGTCGCCGTCGCACATTTGGCCGGCCGCGTCGAAATCGCCGCCCCGGAGCTGCTCGTCAAGCTGGTCGAGAAACTCCGACTGCTCCCGCTCGTCGCGGAATCGGACTTGCGCCACGCGCCGCCATACCATGATGACGCAAAACGCGCCCCACAGGGCAATCAGCGCCAAGGCCGTGTAAATCAAGACTGCCAAAAAGCCGGTAATCGCTGTAAGGTCCATACTCTCCCTTTAATGAAACACCTGGTCGATGACCCGAAAACGGTAGCCGTTTCCGTGCGGGCTGATTCCGAAGCGAGTTCGCCGCACCTGCTCGGCCTGGCCGCCGGCATGCACTTTCTCGAGGTCGGCCAATAGGGCCTCGACGTCCGGCGGCAGGAACTTCAGGATGACGCGCCCCTCGCTCTCGATTCCCGCGCGGGCGAGCAGATCCCGATCGGCCTGAACCAACTCGCCGCCGCGCCAGGTCAGGTAATAACGGCTCTCGGCATCGGCGGCGCCGGCTCGCGTGTCGGGTTTCGGCTTGCTCACGTTGTACACATACGTGACCCGATTGCCCGGTTCCAGAACGCCCAACTCGATCCGGAAGAAGTCGAGTTGCCGGGCATAGGTTTCCAGCGTATTGCCTTGCATGAACGTCAGTTCCCAGCGGCGCGACACGCCCCCCTGTTCGCCGCCTCCTCCGCCTTCGGTCGCGGTTCCGCCAGCGGTCGGCTCACTCATCATTGCCGGCTGCGAGGAAACCGCGTCGGTAATCGCTGCCAGGCGATCGGCGATTTGCGGCTCGGCCAAGTCGGTCTGGTCGAATTCCGGGGTATCGAGGTCCCGCTGGTCGTGCAAGGGGCTATCGGACGTACCGATCGGTTCGAGCACGACGGGAACGGCCGCCCTGCCGAGAAAGAACCTGCTGGTCAGCCAGAGGATCAGCAGGGTCAGCACGGCGGCCCCAATCAAAAGGAGGGCCGCGAGCATCATGCTCAACACGCGGTCGTAGTTCGAAACCTGAAGCCCGTCACGGGAATAACGGGCGGAATGTGGCAAGGGTGAGGCTTTCACGGCAATCGGTCAGTTCTCAAACTCGGCATTGGGTCGGACGGCCTGGTACCATGCTTTCCACTCGCGAATCGCTACGGCGCGTTCGGAGGCATCGGTCACGTCGGAAAGGCCGAACCCGGCCGGCCTGCGCGCCAGGCGGCGCAACGCGTCGCGCGCCGCGCGAACCACGCCTGCGTCGGAATCGTCCAACGCACGGATCAGCAGAGGCACCACATCGAGGTCGCGCCGGGCGCCAAGTGCCCGGATTGCGGAAATGCGGGCCTGCGGCGACTGCTCGCGGGCGAGCTGCTCCAAACGGTCGGGCTGACGGCCGAAAACCCGATGGGCCTCTTCGGGCGTCAGGTCGGCCAACTGAGCAAGAGCCCGGTCGTACTCGGCCCCGGAAGCGTCATCGAGCATGGCCAGCAGCTCCTCGGCCGGCCCCATCAGCGGCCGAGCAACCACTTGACCGCGGCGCACCTCGACCCGCTCGGTATCTTGCGGCAACCCGCGACCTCCCACCATCAACCCGGCCCCCAAACCTTGCGCCTTGTCGATGCTTCGTTTCATGGACCGCATCAGAAATAGCAGCCCGAATGCGGTATCGACGGTGGCCCCGGCCCGCCCGGTCCAACTGCCGGCTTGCTCCTGAGTGCGCACGAGGAAACCGGCGCCCGCGCGATACCAGGGGATGCGGTGGCCCTCGCCTTCATGGGCTTCGCGAAAGCTCATGTAACGTTCCAATCCGTACAGGTAGTAATGGGTCCAACCCTCCGGATCGGGCTGAAAGTTATTGGCCATCCACTGGTTGCCCCGGCGCTGCGCCGTAAGGACCAAGGCGGGATCGATTCGAGTGCGAATCCGGCGATCGGCCGGTTGGTCGTCGCGCACTTCGCGCAAGGCCGGGGGAATGCCCTCCTCGCGCTGCGGGGCCTGCTCGGAGAATCCCAACAAGTCGGCACAGATATACAGGCTTCCCAGCCCGGCCGCCGTCAGGCTCAGGCGAATCTGACTTTGCGGAACGGGCTGCCAGGTGGTCGACACCTTCCCCTGGTATCCATACCCTCCGCTGGGATCCTGCGTGCGCAGCAGCCACTCGGTCAGGCCTTCGATCATCGGCATCGGCACGTCGAACCCGGCCCGCTTCGCTTCCCACATGGCAAGTGCGGCATATTGCACCATGGACGTGTCACCCGTGTCGCGATCGGCATAGCCCCAGCCACCGTGCGGCTTTTGCGTGCGTCGGAGGACTTCCAGCAGGAGTTCGATTTCGGGGCGATAGGTGCTCGGATCGACTTCCAGGAGGAAGATCGTCGCGAGACCGACGGAGTAGATCTCGTTATTCGACCGGAGTTGGCCCGGTTCTCGGCCGGCCAGCGACGCCTTGATGGTGGCAATCGCACGTTGGATCAGCGGATGGTCCGGATGGGACCCGTGTTTCAAGAGTGCCAGCCCAATTAGGGCCTGTCCACCCATTCGCGACTCGCTCTTCTCTTCGCCCTCGATGAACTTCAGTCCGTGATCGATGGCCTGCCGGACGGCAGGGCTTTCCGGGCCAAACGGATCGGCAACGGCCTGTCCGGCGACAACCGCCGGCGCGAGGCCCGCCGCGAATACAAACCCAAGCAACAGACACCTGACCGCGTCGAAACGAGTTCCATTTCGCATGGATAAACCTCCCTTGCAAACCAATTTCGTTGCAGAACGCAACGCACCATTATTGGGGGGCATGAAGCCGCCGATTTTCCACGGTATGCATGCGCCGTATTCCGTCTGTGAAACAAGGCCTTTCAGCACCGAGCCATGGAAGAGCCCAGATGCTCAGTGTAAGGCAACTTCCGACGCCTGTCAAGAAGCCGGCACGTGAGCTTTCACGGAATGGGGTCGTGTCATGCAGTGGGTGGTTGACACAATCCTCCGATAGCATATACTATCGAACATTGATCTCCCGTGGAGACCGGACAGGTAGCTCAGTTGGTAGAGCACTGGACTGAAAATCCAGGTGTCGCCGGTTCAACCCCGGCCCTGTCCACTGGACGTAAACTACGCCGAATCCAGCACTTACGATACCTTTCGGCGGTCGACAGAGCGGCCTGTTCTTCCTCGAAAATCCGGTAGACTACCGGATTGGGGTCGAAAGGAGGTTGCGATGTCGAGTTCTCATGGTAAGCTCCGGGTTCCCAAGTATCGCTTGCACAGGCCGACCGGGCAGGCTGTCGTTACCCTCAATGGCAGGGATACGTATCTGGGCAAGCATGGCACCCCCTTTTTTCAATCCGCCAGCGACTTCACCAGCGCTTCCTTGGCGTCGAGGTAGAACTGGATGTCGATCTTCGTGGCCAGGTCGTCGGGCAGGTTGAAGAGCTGCTTGCGGGCGGTCACGGGCATCAGCAGCGCGGTGGCGCCCTTGTCGATGGCCAACTCGGCAATTTCGACGGCGTTGTGGATGGGGTCGATCGAGCCGCCCAGGTTCAAGGCGCCGGCCACAACCAGGCCGCCCTCGGTGCTCTTTTGCAGCAGGGCACCGCAAAGCCCCAGCAGGACGGCCAGGCTCAGCCCGGCGCCGCTGCGCGAGGCGTCGAAAGCCCGAAGCTGCACGGAAAACTCGTGGGCCC
>SKZG01000515.1 GCA_007127495.1 Planctomycetales bacterium | reverse complement strand
TCGTGCCCCCGCGACGCGGCTCTCGTCCCGAGGCCAAGTGGGGAGTGAGGTTGACCACCTCCTCCCGAATCCGGCCGGGATTGATCAGCACGGGAAAGCCGATGCCCAGTTCCTTCATGCTGACGAGTTCTTCGCCGTCTTCGTCGACCTTTGGCAAAATCACCTCGTGGTTGCGCAGCCGGTCAATCAGGGTATCGCGGACATATTGGGCGCCTTGGTCGCGTCGCGCTTCCCGGTAATTGTGGTAATGATACCCGGAAAGTTGGATGACGAAGCCCGCCCCCTCCGGACCACCGGAAACTGTTGGGAGGACCGCGTCACCGCTGCCCATTTCATCGTACCCTGCCTGGCCATCGTCCGGCATACCGCCCATACCGCCCATACCGCCGAGGCCGGATTCGAAGCCGGCGCCCCCCATGGCGTCTGGAGCCGTCGCCGGAGAGTCTGCCGATTCCGTTTCGGGAACGACAATCTCTTCGTCCGGGTCCGCCTGGTACCACGAATGCACACGGGCGAACCATTGCTCTAGGTTATGAACCCGCTGCACTTCCATACTGGTAATGTGCAGTCGTTCCTGCTGTGCGATTTCCTCCGCCGGCGAGAGATTGTTTTCGGGCGGCGGGGTGCGGGTGTGGCCCTGCTCGCGATCGTAGGGAGGGAGGCATTCATTGATGGCCTTGAGCACCTCCAGCCAGACAATGCGTCCCTCCACGTTGCCGATCAGGTGGTCGCCGATCTGACGTGTGCCATCGAAAGCCTGTACCGCCTCCTCGGCTTGGCTTTGCACCGTCGACGCCCGCGTGGCAACGGCCGTGGCCCTACTCTCTGCATTGCGCCACAAGTCGGGATCGACCGTTCCCAGCGCCAAGGTATGGCTGGCGAAGCTGATCGCACATCCCAGCAGGAACACGGCTGCCGCCGCGACCGCCCACGGCTTCTTGCGACGAATGAGCCGCTCGCGCACGATTTCGGAAGGCAAAAGGTTGACGGTCAGCTTGGCCCGATTCATGCCCTGGAGGGCAAGCCCGTAACAGACGGCAAAACTACCGGCGTTCTCCTTAAAGGCGTTTGCCGAAAGAACCTGCGAGCCGCGCAGCGCGGAAAACTGCTCAACCCGCTCCACTTCAAAGCCGAGGCTTTGGGAAAGGTAGCGGCGAAGGCCGGGCAGCTTAATGGCGTTGCCCAATGCGATGACCCGGCCGATCTTCGCACTGCGGTTGATGCTGCTGAAATAGCCGAGCGACCGCTGGAGTTCGGTCAACAAGTCGTTGAAGACCGGCCGCATGGCTTGGAACACCGCCTTCGGATCCTCGGCGGCCGTGGCATTGCGTTTGAGGTGCTCGGCCTTGGCGAACGTGAGCTTCAGCTCCTTGGTCAGCGCTTTGGTGAAGTGATTCCCGCCAATCGGAATGCTGCGCTGCCACACGCGATAACCGTTCGTCACGACCAGGTCGGTGGCGTCGGTGCCAAGTGAAACGATCACGAGCGACTCGGGCGGATCGTCCGGATCGTATTCGTCGGCAGGTGGCAGCTCCGGAAGCTGATCGAATACGGCGAAGTTATACAAGGCCAGCGGCGTAAGCTGGACGTAGTCGACTTCGAGCCGCACCTTCTGATATGGTTCCAGCGTGGCGAGGACCGTGTCGCGCTTCATCGCAAAGAGGCCGATCTCGGTTTCTAGTGCGAACCCTTCTTCCTCAGCGCCACCGCCCAACCGCTGGTAGTCCCAGATCACGTCATTCAGGTCGAACGGGATTTGCTGCCGGGCCTCGAAACGCACAATGTCGGGAATCTTCTTCGATTCGACCGGCGGCAGTTTGATGAACCGAACCAGTCCCGCCTGACCGCCGACCGAAATCGCGATCTGATCTCCTTCAACCGAGTTCCTCGCAAGAAACTGGTTCAGGGCGTCCGCGATCAGTTCGTCAGGTTCCGCGTCGGGTTGGCTAAGAAGTTTCGGGTACTCGATAAAGTCGAACGCATCGGCAACG
Source organism: Planctomycetales bacterium (assembly GCA_007127495.1). Taxonomy (GTDB): domain Bacteria; phylum Planctomycetota; class Planctomycetia; order Pirellulales; family Thermoguttaceae; genus PWXP01. The sequence continues at coordinate 6,389 of SKZG01000515.1, read as the reverse complement.
ACCTTCTCCGGATCGTCGTCATGCCGCCGGCAGCGAAGCGCCTTCAGCGAGCATTGGCCAATATCAATTCCCCAAACGGCACCCGTTCTACCCATGGTGCAACGCCTCCTCGGAAAAGCACACACCGACCCTTTCGACAGGGATCCGGTGGTCGGTGTTTCTCTGTTCCTTGACAGCCCCAGAGTTCGGACCGGCCCACGAAGGACCGGCATAGACTGCCTGTTCCTATTTATCTAGTGTATCGCGTCTTGGTGCCACCTGTCAACCAGATACCCCGCGACCGATACAATGACGCGGCAGGTAGAACTCAAAGCGGCGTTCTTTCGCAGTGCGGCCATGCCCCCATCTGGAGGGCTGCCCATGGGGCCCGATTTCCGGGACTTTTCCCAACGAGGCAGAATCGACATAGTATTATATGGGTCGCTGCTATTACATGGGCTTTTCGGCAACGAAAGTGCCGTTACACGGAAAACAACCACGGATTCCCCGCCAAACGACAGGCTCTGAATATGAAAACGGACCGGATGGCGCTCTTGTTACCGTGCGATACCATCGAGAGCCTGGCCCTCGATCGCCCTCCGGCCGAAGCCCAGGAGTTGCTCACCGGGTGGACCGCCATGTGGCACCCCGCCCTGCTGCTGGCCACCGGCGAGCTTCCCGAGTGGCATTCGGCCTCGTGCCCACCCGCTGACGATGCCCAGTACCTGTTCGTACTGCCCGAGTGCAGCCGTGCGCTGCTGCCAACCGGCTGGCTGGAAGGTCACGGCGAGGCGGCGCCGCGGGTCGTCGCCGCCGGCGACGACCGGTCGCGACTGACCGGGGTGCTTCTGGAAGCGGCGGAATCCGCCGTCGAAAGCTGCGATCCCGAGCTTCTGGCCGACTTCCGGGCACTGGGTTTCGCCTATTTCCTGATCGAGCTGCTCACACGCCAACTCCGCTATATGAGCAGCCTGGACGAAACGTCGTTTCGCGCAGCGGTTATTGAAGCCGCTCAAGAGGCGGGCAAGGGCAACGCTGCCGACGCCGGGCGCCGTTTGCAGTCGGGCTTCGACCTCCTTGGCGATGCACGCGAGTACTTCTACCCGGTCGAGTCGCGACTGTTGGACCTGACCCTGGTGGCCCCAACCACCCTCGGCCGGTCGCTGCAAGAGTCGCTCCGGGGGCCGGAGCCGGTAAACCTGCTCGTCACCGGGGAACTCATTGAGCGCATGGCTACGGAGTGCCCGGAAACCTTGGCAATGATCAAGGACGGCATCGAAGAGAAACGACTGGGGCTGATCGGCGGTGAGTACGCCGAATGCCCGCTTCCGCTGCTGCCGCCGGAGGCGATTCGGTTCCACCTCGAACGCGGCCTGGCGGTCTACGAGCGACATCTGGGGCACCGACCGAAGGTGTATGGTCGGCGCCGATTCGGGCTCACGCCCGTGTTGCCACCCATCCTGCGGCAGCTCGGGTTTGAAGCGGCGTTGCACTTCACCCTCGACGACGGCCGATTCCCCGCCGGCAACCAGAGCCGCGTGCAGTGGCAGGGCGTGGACGGCCGGAACTTCGATGCCGTCGCCCGGCTGCCGCTCGACGCCGCCTGCCCCGGTAGCTTCCTCCGCCTGGCCGAACGGCTTGGCGATGTAATGGACGTCGATCACGAGGCCACCGCCGTGTTCGCCCACTGGCCCGGCACGGAGAGCATTTGGTACGACGACCTGCGCCGCGCAGTGCGGAGCGGCCGAATGTTCGGCTCGTTTTCCGTCATCGACGACTATTTCGAGCACACGGCCATGTCGGGCCAAACGGCCGACTACTCGCCCGACCAATACCGGGCTCCGTATCTGCGGCAGTCGGTGGCGGCGGGCGAGCCGGACCCAATCTCGCGGTGGACGGCCTATTTTCGGAACTGGGCGACGATTGACGCCATTCGGGCGATGGAAACCGCCGCGGCCTGCGTGTCGGACCGGATCGACGCCGAGGCCCAAGACCGAGTGGAATCCCTGGTCGACCAGGTGGAACAAGCTCACTACGGCAACGCCGATGCGTCTCTCAACTCTGCGTTGGAGTGGGCCTGGGCGGCGGCCGCGCAGAGGCTGGCCATGGCCCTTGGTTTCCGCGCGGGCCCACCGCTTTTCGGCGCGGAAGTCGCCGCGCGGCAAACCGCGGGCGAGCGGGCCGGCATGCTCGTGCTCAACCCCCATACCGCCCCGCGGCGCGTGTGCCTGCCCTGGCCTGAACCCGTCGCGCTGCCCGACACCTCCGAGACCGTTCGCGCCGCCGGCGGGGCGGGCCTGGAGCGTGCGGCGGTGGTCGACGTGCCTGCGATGGGCTTCGCCCGGGTTGCGCCGGGTGGGGGTCCGGCCCAGGTGGAATCGGACGCGCGGCAGAAGCCCGCCCGGCGATGGCGCAAGCCGAAGCGCAAGCTGGAGCCTCCCATGGCCGAGGAACTCGAAGAACGCTTTGTCCTGCGCAATGAACACTGCGAGGTGGTTTTCGACAAGTACACGGGCGCGATCCGCGGCATTTCCGATTACCGGACCCGCGGCGCGCGACTGGCCCAGCAAATCGCCCTTCGCCTGCCCGACCCTCGCGAGGCGGATCCGGCCGATGACGCGCACTACACGATCCAGGCCGCCGACGGCTGGCACATTACGTCGGCCGGGCCGCTGGTGGGCGAGGTGTGCTGCCGCGGCCGGCTCGTCAGCCGTGAGGGCCGGCGCATGGCCGGCTTCCGGCAGTCGACGCGCCTGTGGCGAGGCGGCCGCGTCGTCGAAATGGAAATCGAATTGGAGCCCGAAGCCGAACCGGGCGCCAACCCGTGGGACTCGTACTACGCCGCCCGCTTCGCATGGAACGACGCGACGGCCAACCTGTATCGGAGCGTAAGCCAATTGAGTTTTCCCACCGACGCCAACCTGCTCGAAGCGCCGCACTTCATCGACGTGCGCACGGCGGACGGGCGCAGCACGCTTCTGTGTAATGGGCTGCCCTACCACCGTCGCTTCGGTTTGCGACGGCTCGATACGTTGCTGGTCGTGCGCGGCGAGACGGCTCGGAAGTTCCGGCTGGGTATCGGGCTCGACGTCGCGCACCCGGTGCATGCCGCAATGGAGGAACTATGCCCCCTGCCCGTGCTGCCGCTGACCGACCCGGGCTCGTCGGACGGTGGCTGGCTGTTCCACCTCGACCATCGCAACGTGCTGGTCACCTCGTGGGCGGCGCTCGGGCTCGGCAAAGACGTCATGGACCTTTCGCTGGAACGGCCCGAGGGGCGGTCCGCACAAGAGGTTGCCGGCCCCTCTTCCGTTTCCGGCCTTCGGCTGCGGCTTTTGGAACTCGACGGGCGGAGCACGCAGCTTGGCCTGCGGCTGTTGCGCCGGCCGGTCCGGGCCGAGAAGCGCGACGCCCCCGGCCGGCCGCAAGTCCCACTCGACGTCGCCGATGACCGCGTCGCCATTCCCCTGGCCGCGCGCGAATGGGCTGAGGTGGAGGTGTGGTTTGACGAGGAGCGATGAGGGGAAAGACCAATAACGAGGCCGCCGGCCCGGGCTGGCCAACGGGGCGGGAACGGCGTTACACTAGGGCCGGAAGGAGGCGATACGCATGAAGAATCCACCCTATTCCCAATTCAGCCCCGAAGAACTCGTGCTGCGCGACGAGCTGGCCATCGACCGCACGCTACTGGCCAATGAAAGGACCATGCTCGCGTACCTTCGCTCAGCGGTCGCCCTGGTGCTGGCCGGCGTGTCGATGATGCACTTCTCGCCCGACCAAAGCTGGTTCTGGCTGCTGGGGTTGGCCTGCCTGCCCACCGGAGCGGTTGCGGGCGTCGTGGGGGTGGTGCGATACTGGAGGACAAATCGGCGAATCGCGTCGGTGCAGCGGCGGTCGAAAACCGCAGGGCCAGGGTAGGGGGTACTGGCGGGATGAGTTTCCGGCAGTCCGAATGACAGGTTGGAAGCACAAAAAACAGGAATTCAATCGATGAAAACATCAAAGACAATCGTGATCGTACACGCAATCCTCACGATGGCCTTGACCTGCAACGCGGCACTGGACGATGGCGATGCACTCAAGCAGATGCTGCCGGAAAGCCGGCATGCGGCGGTGGACTTCCTGCCGGCCAACATGCCGGACGCCAACCGGCAAATGCTGACACCGGCGAACCCCCGCCACGCGATCTATGCTGCCTCGTTCAAGCAAACAGACACGCAGGTTCCGCTTGTCTGGGCACCTCGAAACCAATCCATCCACGCCGTCAATGTGACGGATACCTATGCCGTTGCCGATCCGACCACCGTTGGAAGGACTGCGATAGATCGGGCTCTGACCGCGCATTCTCTCTCCGAGCTGCTTGCAAAGCTCGAATCGTCCGACATGCTGATCCGTTCGGACGATCTTGCCACAATCACAGAGCAGGTTTGGCGAAAGTATGTGCAGGAAATCACGAAGGATGAGCAGCGGCAGGCCGAACAGAAGGCCAAGGCGATCACCTACGACGGCAAGACCATGCGCTACGCCTACCGGATTGTCGGCGAGAAACCGGCAGCCGGCTACCCCCTGTACATTGCCCTTCACGGCGGCGGCGAGGCGCCGACCCGGCTGAACGATTCGCAGTGGCAACACATGCAGGTGTATTACCTCGGCGGTGTCACGAACGGCATCTACCTGGCGCCACGAGGTGTCACCGACAACTGGAACCTGCACTGGCGCGAACAATCGTTCGCCTGCTACGACCGGCTCATCGAGAACATGGTCGCCTTCGGTCAGGTCGACCCCAACCGCGTCTACCTCATGGGCTTCAGTGCCGGGGGCGACGCCCTGTACCAGATACCGGCGCGCATGCCTGACCGCTGGGCCGCTGCCGCCATGTCGGCCGGACATCCCAACGGCGTTTCCCCCCACAATTATGCGAACCTCGGTTTCCTGATCCAGGTCGGGGAGAAAGACTTCGCCCACAAGCGAAACCAGGTGGGGGCGGAATACGGCGTGAAGCTGAACACGCTGCAGGAGGCGCATCCAGGCCTCTATCGGCATGCCACCTACATTCATGCCGGACGCGGGCACAACTTCCTGGACTATGGACCGGCCGCCCGCAAGCAACGCGTCTTCACCGATCCAGCCGCCTGGCAGGCGCAAGGATCGGGCGCCCCGACCGAAGAAGTCGACACCAACTCGATCCGCTGGCTCGATCAATTCACCCGCAATCCCCTACCCAAAAAACTCATCTGGGACGTGAAAACCCGCGCCACCCGCAGCGGCAGCAAGCAACCCGGATTCTGGCCAACGACCGAAAAGGCGAATCGACACTACTGGATCGGCATCGATCGCTACGACAAGGATCGAGAGCTGGAAGCCGATCGAATCGTGCTTGCATACGATCCCGATGAAAAGACGATCAAGGTACAGGAAATCGGCAACTTCGTACGGCTCTATCTTCATCCCACAATGTTTGAACCGGGTAAGGAAGTAACGGTTCTGGTGCAAGGGCACGTGCTCAAAGCCACCCCGAAACCAAGCCTCCGCACGCTTTTACAAAGCATCCTCGACCGAGGCGACCCCAACCACCTCTTCCCGGCAGCGCTCACCCTGAGCCGCAATCTCGAAGGCACCTGGATGCTGGAGTGACGCATTGATCAGCAGCACCCCGCGCTGATACCGGGCGGCCATACCGCTGCTTGCGGCATCCGAGGCGGCCGGGTTCACCCACGCGAGCAATGTAGGGTGGGCCCAGGCCGCGCAAGGGTTCCCTGAGCCCGGCGGTCCTACTTGCCCATCGCGGGCCGAAGGGCGACAATGGGTCACTGTCATCCCCGCGCCGCGGAACGTTGCCATGCTTTCCGACACCCATCCCGACGCCGAACGCGTGCAGATCGAGCTGCTGCGCCGGAAGACCCCGGCGGAGCGTCTTGCGATGGCACGCCGGCTTTCCGACCTCGTCGTTCGCATGTCGCGTCAGGCCATCGCACGGCGCCACCCCGATTGGACGCCGCAACAGGTGAAGCTCGCGTGGATTGAAATGAGCTACGGCCGCGAACTTGCCGGCCAAGTGCGCGATTACCTCGAAGCCGGTTCCTAGCCATGCCCCCGCAAGAAGCCATCGCCGCTACTGTTCCCGTCGTCGAGGCGTTCGTGCGGCTGGGCGTTCGCTATTACGTCACCCGGACGATCCTTCAACCGTGTTTATGGCTTCGGCGGAAGACACGGTGCTTGCCAAGCTCGAGTGGTACCGCCTTGGCGACGAGGTTTCGGAACGGCAATGGAACGACCTGGTGGGCGTAATTAAGACCCAGCTCGGCGCCCTCGACCGCGATTACCTGGCGCATTGGGCCGGGGAACTCCACGTAACCGACCTGCTCGCCCGCGCGTGGCGCGAAGTGGAGGCGTGAGAAGGCCTTTTGCCG
>SKZG01000184.1 GCA_007127495.1 Planctomycetales bacterium | reverse complement strand
CTGGAGATGCAACGATCTTCAGGCATCGGCTGCGACCGGTTCGAGGCCGTCGCCGGCGCGGTCGCGACGCTGTTCGTACCTTGCGGTTTGAGCGCCTTGACGACGGCCATCGGTTTCGGATCGCTGGCCGTGGCGGAGGTGGAGAGCATCCGAACATTCGGGTTGAGCTGCGCGCTCGGTACGCTGATCAACTTTGTCGCGGTGATGATGACGGTGCCCCTGTTGGCCCTGGTGCGGCCGGCCGCTCCCGCCGCCGCCAGGAAGACCGACCGCTTGGCCCGCTGGGCGCGCCGCCACGTGGCGTGGCTGAATCGGTGGCACCGATGGGTGGTTGCCGGTGCGGCGGCGGTCATGCTTGCCATGGCCGTCTTGGCCGCCCAATTGAACACCGAGTTCCGCTTCTCGGATACCCTGCCGGCGCGGAGCGGGTCGCGCACCGTGCTGCAGGAACTGGACCGCGAGTTCGGCGGCCTGATGCAGGCGTATGTACTGGTCGAATGGCCCGCGGGAGCTGCCATGACCTCGCCTTCGCTGTACCAGGTGCTCCACGACGTCCACGGCGTGCTGGCTCGGCATTTGCCCATCTGCTATCCCCTGTCGCTGCACAGCCTCGTCGACGCCCTGCCCGATTCCCCCTCGGCGGCGCGACGGCTTTCGTACCTGCGCTACATGGACGAGGGCATCGTATCGCAGTTCGTCGCCTCCGCACAGCGGATGGCGGTTGTCGCGGCGAACGTGCCGGACGCGGGCGCATCGCGGCTGCAACCCGTGTTGGCGAGGATCGACGTCGACCTTCGGGAGATCGAGTCGCGGTATCCGGGCTTTCGCCTGCGCATGGCCGGCCCGTCGGTCATGATGCTGCGCAGCGTGCGGTTGATGATCGACGACCTCTGGAGAAGCCTGCTGCTGGCCACCGCGGTAATCCTTGTGGTCATGGCGGTCACGTTCCGCTCCGTGCGGCTGGGCGCCCTGTGCGTGCTGCCGAACATGTTCCCGCTGCTTTGCGCGGCGACCTATTTGTACGTGGTCGGCAAACCCTTGGAAATTGCCAGTATTATGGTGTTCACCATTTGCTTGGGGATCGCAGTGGACGATACCATTCACCTGGTTTTCCGTTTCAGCCGCGAGTTGCAAGTAAGCGGCGACGTGCCCACGGCCTTGGAAATCAGCCTGCACCGAGTCGGCCAGGCGTTGTTCGTGACCACGGTCGTTCTGTTGACCGGATACGGAACGGTGCTGTTGAGCCAGATGACCGTGCTGGTAACTTTCGCCGTGCTGGCGTGCCTGGCCATCGGCGCGGCGCTGGTAGGCGACCTGCTGATCTTGCCGGCCCTGCTCCTGTGGTTGGCGCCACGAGAGGGAAGTCAAACGGGTGCGGGGGGGCCTTCTGCGCGCGGCGCACTCATGTAGAATGTCCAGTGGCAACACGATCTATGAGGGCACCAGACCATGAAATCGCATACAGAGTATTTGGCGTTCACCATCCCCTCCAGGATGGCGTTCCAAAACATCACGCCACAAGTCGAAGCGGCGGTGAAGAAGAGTGGGGTGAAGGAAGGGTTGGTCCTGGTGAACACCATGCATATCACCAGTAGCGTATTCATCAACGACAACGAGACGGGGTTGCACCACGACTTCGGGAAATGGCTGGAAGATTTGGCCCCTTTCAACCCCGACCCGAACCACTACCATCACAATCGGACCGGTGAGGACAATGCCGACGCCCACCTCAAGCGTCAGGTGATGGGCCGGGAAGTCGTGGTGGCCATCACCAACGGGGAATTGGACTTCGGTCCCTGGGAACAGATATTCTACGGCGAATTCGACGGCAACCGATCTAAGCGGGTGCTCGTGAAGATCATTGGCGAGTAGCCCATCGCTTCCCTTCAGCCGCACGGCGAACTTGGCGAACCTTGCATGCAACTGAAGACTTTATGTAGTGCGGGAAACAGGACTTGAACCTGCACAGGGTATTACCCTACTAGGCCCTCAACCTAGCGCGTCTGCCAATTCCGCCATTCCCGCGGAGTGTACTGGTGTTTTACTCGATTCTAACCGACCGCGTGCCAGCGTCAAGCGGGTGCGGCGCGGCGCTTGACGACCAGGAGCGTGCGGTCGTCGGCCTGGCCCCCGCTGCGATGGGGTTCGAGGCGGTCGCGGGCGATGCGCACCATCAGGTCGGCCGGCAGGTTGAGTTTCGGCAGAAGCATCTTGGCAACGCCCTCCATTCCCGCGGGAACGCCGGGGGCGCCGGCCGTGTTGGCAAACCCGTCGGTCATCAGCACGAGGGCCTCGCCAGGCTGCAGTTCGCAACCGAAGGGCTCGAACCGGGTCTCGGGGCTTTCGCCGAGGCGCGGTCCCGGCTCCGCAAGCAGCTCCCACCCGCTCGGACGCAGCAGAATCGCTCCCGGCCGACCCGCCGTCGCGCAACTGATTCGGCCGGTGGCCGTTTCCACGAGCCCGAGGAACATCGAGGCGTATTGATCGCCGGCGGATCCGGTCCAGAGGGTCAGGTTCAATCGGGCGAGTGTCTGTTGGGCTTCGCGGTGGTAGGGGGCGTGGGCGCGTAGCGCGGCCTTGAGTGCGGTTGCGGCGAAGGCGGCCTCCAGGCCGCATTCCAGGGCGTCGCCCACGGCCACGGCCAAGAGTCCGTCGGGCAGGCCGAACCAGTCGAAGAAGTCGCCGCCGACCGATTCGGCCTGGCCGGTCCATCCGGCCAGTTCCCATCCGTCGAGCAGCGGCGAAACCGTAGGCAACTGCCCGCGTTGAAAACGTTCGACGCCGGCCAGTTGACGTTTTACCCGCGCGCCCTCGACCCCTTCGCGCCATAGCATTTCGCGTTCCAAGTCTGCGGCAATGCGGCCGGCCACGACTTCGAGCATGTTCGTTTCCGGATCGGCGAAATCGCGCCGCCGTTCGGCAAAGAACCAGACAGTGCCCAGCAGCGTCGTCGGGGTGGCGACCGGTACACATACCGCCGCGGCAAAGTCCTCGGGCGGGTTCCAGTGGCCCAGGGCAACGTCGTCGTTGAGCACGACCGCATGGCCGAGCATCGCCTCCAGGTCGGCAATGGCGCCTTTCAGCCGGCGGGCCGGTTCGGCGAGGCGAGCGAACGGCAACCCCCAGCAGGAACGCAGCTTCAACTGCGTGGTCGCTTCGTCGAGCAGATACAGCGCCGCCGCCTGGCAGCCGACGGCTTCAGCGCCCCCCTTGAGCACGGCCTCCAGGCGGTCGGCCAAATGGCCCGGCTCATCGGGGTGGGGAACCACGGGCACGCCCGCGGCAAGCTCGGCCTCGCGCTGCCGGAGGGCCTGCTGGGTGTTAAGCAACTCGCCCAGCATATCGGACAGCGCCGTGGCCATCGTCTGTGCCGCCTTCCGGTCCAGCGGCGGCCCTCCATGCGACGGCGGGGTGGCGTCGGCCGCAAGCCGGAGCTGTCCGGGAGAGATTCCAACGCCCGGGATTGCCGGGGCAGACAGGTCCGGCTTGCCGGCACGCGCCGATTCTGCAGCGAGATACCGTAGCTGCCAGCCGGTGGTTTGCTGGAACGCCCGCAAAACGGCCGCTAAACTGCCCACACCAGGATTCCGCGGCTGGGGTTCGGCGGTCGGGGCCGAAAGGTTCGGGAAGACTCGTAGTTGATACATGCTCGTTTCGGCCGCCGTCATCATGGCAGGGCTAGGGGGCAAACGCTCGGAAACTCCCGTCCTTGGCCGAAAGGCGCGGCGCTTGGCAAGCAACCGGCAGAACCGATGCAACCGGCAATTCGGGACTCCACGCCCCGTCATTGCCATCTACCGCACACAACACAGCATCCGTGACCGTTAGAGTTTAACATCGGCGCTGCACGGCCGCGGCGTGAGACACGACCCGGTGTGTCGGAACATGCGGGCCGAAACGAAAGCGCAACCGCAAAAGAATTTGTTAAACCTCGCCGGCCTTGGCGGTGCTGCCGCCGGCGGGTTTCTTGGCGGCGGCATTCTTAGAGCCACCGTCCTTCTCTTTCGGCTTCGAGCCGCCGCTTTCGGCGGCCGCAGCCTTTTTGTACGCTTCGCTGCGGTAGTCCGTCTTGTAGAAGCCCGACCCCTTGAAAACAATGGCTGCCCCCGGCCCAATCAAACGGCGCAACTTCATGCGGCCGCATTCCGGGCACTTTCGCTTCACCCGTTCTTTGATCGACTGGAACAGCTCGAACTCGTGCTCGCACGCGTCGCATACATAATCGTAAGTAGGCATCGTCTTTTCTCGGGTCCCGGTGCTGCCGATCAGGAGGCCCACCTCCAGTTCGGCGACGTGCAGTCCTGCGTGATCGGTTTCCTTAGGAAGCGTCAGTCTGTTTCCTCGTCCTTGCCGGCCGAATCGTCCCGCACCGCGGTCGATACGATCACCTGGCTGGGACGCACAATTCGATCGTGGAGCCGGAACCCGGTTTGTGTTTCGCCCACCACCGTGCCGGGCGGGTGTTCCTCGCTGGGCTGCTCCGTGATGGCCTCGTGGAAGTTCGGGTCGAACGGCTGATACAAAGCGTCCACCTTGACGCATTCGTAACGCCGGAATACGGCTTCGAGCTGCTCGGCCACCATCCTGACGCCTTGCACAAGACCGGCGCTCTCGCCGGCGTGCTCCGACGCCTCGATGGCTCGATTCACGTTGTCCCAAACGGGCAACAGGTCGCGTAACAGGGGTAAGACGGCATACCTTCGCTCCTGCTCCATTTCGCGGGCGACGCGCCGACGGTAGTTTTCCAACTCCGCCTGGAATCGAAGAGCCCGATCCCTGGCTTCGTCCAATTCGGCTCGAAGCCGCGACGCCTCCGCCTCCACCGCGTTGGCGGCGTCGGCTTTCGACTCCGGCGGCCCCGAGCCGGCCGGCCGAGCGCGATCCGCGTCCGCCGGCTCGTCGTCCGAAATGCCATTCGGAGCGGCCTTCTTGGCCTCCGCGTCAAGCTCGCGCTGGGTCTTCACTGGAATGTGTTTCTTACTCACCGCTATTCGCCGTGGACTCGAAAAAAGGATCGTATCTTCACCGACGGCCGACCGCCGGCCGCCTAACCGGGCTGAAAGTACTCCTTCAGCTTTTCGAAAAAGGACTTGCGCTTCGACGATACCTGAACGTGCTCCAACTCCGCCAGCTTCCGCAGCAGTTCCTCGTGCTCCTCGCCGAGCACCTTGGGCACCTCGACCTGGAATTGCACGAGCAAGTCGCCCCGCGCGCGGTGGTGCGGGTCCGGCATCCCTTTCCCGCGCAACGTCATCACGTCGCCTGGTTGCGTTCCCGGCGCGATCTCGAGTTCGTGCCGACCGTCGAGTGTCGGCACCTCGATTTGGGCCCCCAAAACCGCCTGCGAATAACTGAGGGGAACCTGGCAAATCAGGTGTTGCCCTTCGCGATGGAACAGCGGATGCTCCCGAACGCGGATCATCACGTACACATCACCGGGCGGTCCGCCGTTTGGGCTGGGCTCACCCTCGCCGGCCAAACGCACTTGGTTGTGGTCGTCGACCCCGGCGGGTATCTCGACCTTGCGAGAGACCGACTTCGGTACAAACCCATTGCCTCGGCAGGCGGCACACGGCTCGCGCACCACGGTACCCGACCCTTTGCACGAGGGGCAACTCGTCTGGACGGCCAGAATGCCCCGCGACTGAACGACCCGCCCGGCGCCGCCACAATAGCTGCACGGTTCGGGCCGTGTGCCGGGCTTGGCGCCTGTTCCCTGGCACGTATCGCAACGATGGTGGCGGCGGAATTGTACGACCTTCGAGGCGCCATGGGCGGCCTCCAACAGGTCGAGGGTCACCTGGCAGCGGAGGTCGGCTCCTTTGCTCGCGCGGTACGCCCGACGCCGGCTCCCGAACAGGTCGCCGAAAATATCGCCGAATGCGTCGAAGATGTCGCCGACATCATGAAAATGCGATCCCCCGGCGCCCTCCAAGCCGGCGTGGCCGAATCGGTCGTAACGGGCGCGCTTCTCCTCGCTGCTGAGCACCTCGAATGCCTCGGCAGCCTCCTTGAAGCGGGCTATGGCGTCGTCGTCGTCCGGGTTCCGGTCGGGGTGATACTTCAGCGCTAAGGTGCGGTACGCCTCGGCGATATCGCGCTCGCCGGCGTTGCGGGCAACGCCAAGCACTTCGTAGTAATCGCGTTTTTGAACCATGGTCGGCATGGCCGCTTGCGCCGAGAGGGGAAACGGGATCGTCCCTCGATTCGAAACTACCGCACGCTGCCTTCAACGCGCCGCTTTTCCTTGTCCTCCTTCTTCAAGTCGGTCACCAAGGTTTCGGTGGTCAGCATCAAGGCGGCGACGCTGGCGGCATTCTCCAGGGCGGTTCGGACCACCTTCATCGGGTCGATGATTCCGGCCTTGAACATATCGACATATTGGCCGGAATTGGCATCGTAGCCGATATTCGCGCCTTTTTGGCTCACTTCGTCGGCAATGACGGCGCCGTCCACTCCGCAGTTGTCGGCAATTTGCCGAATCGGTTCCGCCAACACGTTCAAGACGATATCCACCCCGATCTTCTCGTCGCCTCGGGCTGCGGTGCGCGCCTTGGCGACGGCATCGCGGCAGCGCAACAGGGCCACACCACCGCCGGGGACGATCCCCTCTTCCGCGGCGGCGCGGGTGGCGTGGAGGGCGTCTTCCACCCGGGCTTTCTTTTGCTTCATCTCCGTCTCGGTGCTGGCGCCCACGGAAACGACCGCCACTCCGCCGGCGAGCTTCGCCAGGCGCTCCTGGTATTTCTCGCGATCGTAATCGCTGTCCGTGGACTCGATTTGCTTCTTGAGCAAATCGATGCGGCTCTTGATTTCGGCCTTCTTGCCGCCGCCCTCGACGATCGTGGTCGCGTCTTTATCGACCGTCACCTTTTTGGCTCGCCCGAGGTGGCTCAGTTCCAGGTTTTCGAGCTTCATGCCGAGGTCTTCACTGATGACGGTGCCGCCGGTCAGGATGGCGATATCGGCCAGCATCGCCTTGCGGCGGTCGCCGAAACCGGGCGCCTTCACGGCACACACGTTCAGCACGCCGCGCAGCTTGTTCACGACCAGGGCCGCGAGCGCCTCGCCGTCTACGTCTTCGGCGATGATCAGCAGCGGCTTGCCCGACGTGCTGACCTTCTCCAAGAGAGGAATCATCTCGCGCACGTTGCTGATCTTCTTCTCATGGATCAACAGGAGGGCATCCTCCAGGACGCAGTCCATTTCGGGTGTGCGGTTGATGAAGTACGGCGAAAGGTAGCCCTTGTCGAACTGCATGCCTTCGACGACTTCGTAGGTGGTTTCCGCGGTCTTGCCTTCCTCGACCGTAATAACGCCGTCGTTGCCGACGGCGCTCATGGCCTCCGAAAGGAGCTTCCCGATTTCGGGGTCGTTATTCGCGCTGATCGATCCGACGTGGGCGATCTCGTCAGCACTGGTCACTCGCTTGGTGATCGAGTAAAGGTGCTCGATCGCGGCCTCGACACCGCGGTCGATTCCACGCCGGACCCCTGTGGGGCTGCTTCCAGCCGCAATGTTCCGCAAACCGTCGCGGAAAATGGCCCGCGCAAGCACGGTCGCGGTCGTGGTCCCGTCGCCGGCCACGTCGGACGTCTTCGACGCCACCTCGTTGACCAGCTTGGCGCCCATGTTCTCGAAGCGGTCCTCGAGTTCCACTTCTTTGCTGACGGTCACGCCGTCCTTGGTCACCGTCGGTCCGCCAAACGACTTGTCCAGGATGACGTTCCGCCCGGTGGGCCCCATGGTCACTGCAACCACGTCGGCCAGCTTATTGACTCCCCGAAGTATTCGGCTTCGGGCTTGGTCGTCGAATAACAATTGCTTCGCCACGATATGGGCTCCTCTATTGTTGATGTTTGGCTTGCGTTGACCGGCCACCCGACCGGGGGCTGCTTGGCCCAGCGAGTCGGAGCGGCCGAAAGGACATCACGTGACCACTTTCGCCAGGACGTCGCTTTCGCGCAGGATTTTTACCTCGCGCCCCTCGACCTCGACGTCGCTGCCGGCGTACTTGCCGTAGATCACCTCATCGCCAATCGCCACGGACGGCGCCCCGCGCTCGCCGCTGTCGAGCAGCTTCCCGGGCCCTACGGCCAGAACGGTTCCTCGCTGGGGCTTCTCCTTGGCCGTATCGGGCAGCACGATCCCGCCGGCAGTTACCTCTTCAGCCTCCACCGGCTCGACCACAACGCGATCATCCAATGGCCTCAAGTTGATCTTCTTCTTGCTCATACGAAAGGTCCTCACTCTGAGTTGTTGCTTGTTTTTGTTAATTTCGCGGCATACGCCGTCTGTGATCGGTTAAAACGGGACGTGTGGGTTTCAGAAGCCTCCCATTCCTCCCATGCCTCCCATGCCTCCCATGCCTCCCATGCCTCCCATGCCTCCCATGCCTCCCATGCCT
>SKZG01000196.1 GCA_007127495.1 Planctomycetales bacterium | reverse complement strand
GAGCTTTGTTTCATATCGCGAGCAACGCCTCGTGCGCTGGGACGCGGAAAAAGAGCAGATCGTCTGATTCGTTCGAGCTGCCGGGCGAGGGTCGTGTGGGCGGACCGCACGTGGTGCGCATTACCGGCCGCGACGGCATTCCGGTGGAAATCCCCGACGAAGGCTCGATCGCATCCCAATGTTTGCCGCTCCGTTGGAATCCCACCTCCCCTCCCCCCAAAAAAGAATAGCAATTCCCATGTTCAACATCCGATTCCCGATTTTCGCGTGTGTCGCGGCTTCCGTCCTGTGCTTGCCCTTTGTCGCGCCGGCGGCTGGACGCGGTGCCCAGGGGTCCAACCCGGATTTCACTCAGGGCGAGACAATTCCCAAAGGCGCCAGGCACGATTGGAACCTCGGGGCCACGGGGGCCCGGGGGTGGATGTATAGCCGCAGGCTGTGCACCACCGACGCGCGGCAGATTGCGATCACGAAGGTGGAGCAGGGGTCGCCGGCCGACGACGTGTTGCAGGTCGGCGATGTGATTCTCGGCGTGGCGGGCAAGCCGTTTTCCCACGATCCCCGGACCGAACTGGGCCAGGCGCTCACCGCCGCGGAAACCGAGGCCGGCGAGGGAAGGCTCGCGCTGATTCGATGGCGCGACGGCACCACGGACACCGTCGTGCTGAAGCTGCCGGTCCTGGGCGCCTACAGCGCCACGGCCCCGTACGACTGCCCCAAGTCGCAACGAATCCTGGAGCAGGGCTTGCAGGTGCTGTCGCAGCGGATGGCCGACCCGTCGTATCGGCCGAACCCGATCATCCGTTCGCTCAACGGCCTGGCCCTGCTCGCCGGCGGCGACCCGAACCACCTGCCGCTGCTACGGCGGGAGGCCCAGTGGGCGGCCGGCTTTTCCACCCAGTCCATGGCCACCTGGTGGTACGGCTATACGATGATCTTTCTCGCCGAGTACGCGATCGCCACCGGCGATGAGTCGGTGCTGCCGGGCCTGCGACGGCTGGCCCTGGAAGCGGCCGAGGGACAAAGCATCGTCGGCACCTGGAGCCATGGGTTCGCCAGCCCGGACGGACGGGCGTCGGCCTACGGGATGATGAACTCGGCGGGCATTCCGATGACGATCGGCTTGATCTTGGCGCGGAAGGCCGGCGTGGACGACCCGCGCGTGGCGGAGGCGATCGAGAAGAGCGCGCGGCTGATCCGCTTCTACACCGGCAAGGGCGCCGTCCCCTATGGCGACCACGCCCCCTGGATCCAGACGCACGAAGCGAACGGCAAGTGCGGAATGGCCGCGGTGATGTTCAACCTGCTCAGCGAGCCGGAGAGCGCGGAGTACTTTTCGCGCATGGGCGTCGCCTCGCACGGCGGGGACCGCGACTGCGGGCACACGGGGAACTTCTTCAACATTCTCTGGTCGATGCCCGCCGTGGCCCTGTCCGGCCCGCAGGCGGCGGGCGCGTGGATGCAGGAGTTCGGCGGCTGGTATTTCGATCTGGCCCGGCGCTGGGACGGCACGTTCCTGCACCAGGGCCCGCCGCAAGAGGCGGTTGACAAGTACCACAACTGGGACTGCACGGGCGCCTATCTGTTGAAGTATGCCATGCCGCTACGGAAAATCTACCTGACCGGAAAGCGCGAGAGCGTGGCGCCCGAGCTGGATCCGGCGGCCGCCGCGTCCTTGATCGCCGACGGTCGCGGATGGAGCAATGCCGACCGGAACAGCTATTACGACCAACTGACCGAGGAGGAGTTGCTCAGCCGGTTGGGCAGTTGGTCGCCGATCGTCCGAAGCCGGGCGGCCATGGCGCTTGCCCGCCGCGGGGAGGCGCCCGTCGCCACGATTGTGGCGATGCTGGATTCGCCGAGTCTTGAGCGCCGCTACGGGGCGTGCGCCGCCCTGCGGGCGCTGCGAGGGGCGGCGGCCCCGGCCGTTCCGGCGCTCAAAAAGGCGCTAGCGCACGACGACCTGTGGCTGCGCACGGAGGCTGCCGACGCCCTGGCCGACATCGGCGCGCCGGCCACGTCGGCGGTCCCGCAACTGCTCCGGATGCTGGCGAAAGGCCCCTCGGAAGACGATCCGCGGGGCATGGAGCAGCGGTACCTGAGTTTCTCGGTTTTCGGAAAGATGCTGCGAACGTCGCTCGACGGGGTCGACCGCGATCTGCTGCGCCAGGCCGTGGCCGCCGGCCTGCACAACGAGGACGGGCGCGCCCGCGGGACGATCCGAAACATCTATCGGCAGCTCAGCTTCGAGGAGATCAAGCCGCTGCTGCCGGCCATCCACGAGGCGATTGTCACGCCGGCGCCCAGCGGCATCATGTTTGCCGACGGAGTGCGCCTGGCCGGGTTGGACTTGCTCGCGAAGCACGGCATCAGCGAGGGGCTGCCGCTTTGCGTGGAAATCTTGGACATCGAACGTTGGGGCAAGCGAAATCGCCTTTCGGGGTGCTTGGGCGCCCTGGAGAAGTACGGCGCGGCGGCCAGGCCGATGCTCCCCGAGCTGCGCCAACTCGAGAAGGACCTGCTGGCTCACCGCGAGGCGAAAGGACTTCAGCCCCACATCAAAAGACTCCAGGCGATCATCGAGAAACTCGAGCAGACCGACGAGGTGGTGGAATTGCGGAGCCTGAGTAAATAACGCTCTTCCGTTTCTAGGTGCAGTAGGGTGGTGGGTCAAACAAGCCGTTTCTTTGGTGGGGCATCGGTCGCTATGGTCGGCGTACTTCCAGCCCTGGCGGGCTGGCAATAAGAGGCTATCCGAAAACTCCCCTCTCCCTTTGGGAGAGGGGCTTGGGGGTGAGGGCTTGGGAAAATTTGGGCAAGACAGGGGCAAGCTCTATTGGCCTACGCCCCTCACCCTAACCCTCTCCCGGAGGGAGAGGGGACGTGGATCCGAGCCTTTCCGGATAGCCTCTAAGCTCGGTTGCGGCTTGTGCAGCCTCACCATAGAATGACGCGACCTTGACCGACCCTACGTAGATGAATAATCCGCGCTATGGTCCGGTTCCTTTTTGGGAGTGCGGCGGCTTGACGCCGCTTTGGATCTTTGGATCGAGTTCTATCCGGTCCGCAATGGGGAAATGAAGCTGACAGGCGCATATATTGACGACTCTGGACACGATTTACCTGGACCATAACGCGACCACGCCCATCCATCCGGAGGTGGCGGAAGCGATTCACCGCTGCCATGCGGCCGGCCACGCGAATCCGGCCAGCCAGCATCGTTCGGGCCGGTCTGCGCGCCATGTGCTCGAGAATGCCCGAGAGCAAGTGGCCGAACTGCTCGGCGCGCGGCTGGCCCATCCCAACCCCGACCGGCTCGTGTTCACCAGCGGGGGCACCGAGTCGAATAACCTCGCCGTGTTAGGCATTTGCCGTGCGCGAGGGCCCGAGCCCGGCCAGCTCGTCATCTCGGCCATGGAGCATCCCTGCGTGATCGAACCGGCTCAGTACCTGCTGGAGCGCGGCTGGCGGCTCGACACGCTCAGCGTCGATCTGAACGGCACGGTCCGGGCCGAACAGCTTGCGGGTTTGCTGGGCGCGCGAACCCGCCTGGTAAGCGTCATGCTGGGCAACCACGAAACGGGCGTGCTACAACCGGTCGCTGCGATGGCGGCGTTTTGTGCATCGGCGGGCGTGCCCATCCATACCGACGCGGTGCAGGTGGCCGGCAAGCTTCCGATCGACTTTCGCGCGTTGGGTGTCAGCGCGTTGAGCGTTGCTGCGCACAAGTTCCGCGGCCCGGTGGGTATCGGCGCCTTGCTGTTGCGTCACGACGCTGCCGTGGCCCCGGTACTATTCGGCGGGCATCAGCAGGGCGGGGGTCGGCCGGGCACGGAATCGGTGGCCTTGGCCGTCGGCATGGCCAAGGCGCTCGAACTGTGGCACCGTGACCACCACGCCCACCAGCGGCACTTGACGCAGCTTCGCGATCGGCTGGAATCGGGGCTGCACGCGGGGCGGGCCGGCGTCGTCGTCCACGGCCGCGCCGCGCAGCGGTTGCCGCATACCAGCAACGTGGCGTTTCCCGGTTTGGACGGGCAAACGCTCTTGATGGCCCTCGACATGGCCGGGGTGGCGTGTTCGGTGGGCTCAGCGTGCAGCAGCGGCTCCACGGAACTGTCGCCCACGCTCCAGGCCATGGGCCTGCCGAACGACCTGGTGCGCAGCTCGCTGCGGTTCAGCGTGGGGGCGACGAACACCCCGGACGAAATCGATGAGGCCGTTCGCCGCATCCTGCACGTATGCCGGGAACTCACCTGACACACGCCGCCTCGCATGATATACTAGCAGCCGATCATGGGCCCCTCCCGCCGCCACCGCAAGCTCAGCGAGTTTACCGCAATGCCCCGAACCGCACGAATTCGAAAAGTCCTCGCTTTATCGCATCTTGCTTTTTTTGTCTATTTGCTCTCGGTGGCCTGGGTTCCGGCGGCCGAGCGCAGCGCGGCGTTGCGGGCCGCATTCGAGTCGATTCAGGCCAATGCGCTCCAGACGCATGTCGACTATCTGGCCGACGATGAACTCGAGGGCCGATTGCCCGGCACCGAAGGCAGCCGAAAGGCCGGCGAGTATCTCAAGCAACGCTTGAAGGCCCTGAAGCTCGAACCGGGCGGGCCCGACGGCTCCTACTTCCAGCCGTTCGCACCGAATTACCGCAACGTCTTGGCGTGGCTCGAGGGAAGCGATCCGGACCGCAAACAGGAGGTGGTTATCGTCGGGGCCCACTACGACCACGTGGGCCGCGGCTGCCCCCGAACGAGCCGCGGGGGAATTGGGGAAATCCACAACGGCGCCGACGACAACGCCAGCGGCTGTGCGGCCGTACTGGAGGTGGCGGCGGCACTGACGCTGTTGCCTGAACCGCCGGCGCGTTCCATTCTTTTCGCGTTCTGGGACGCTGAGGAGTTCGGGTTTCACGGCTCGATCCACTGGCGCGAGCAGCCCACCGTGCCTTTGGACGACGTTGCGGCCGTGGTGACCCTCGACATGGTGGGCCGATTGCGCAACGACGAGTTGTTTATCTTCGGAAGCCGAACCGCTTCCGGCTTTCGCCGATTCCTGGCCGAACAGAATCGGGAAATGGCGCTTCGGCTCCGCTTTCCCTGGGACATGAGGTCGAACTCCGACCACTATATCTTCTTCGAACGCAACCTCCCCGTCTTGCTATTGCACACGGGCATCCACGACGATTACCACACGCCGCGCGACGTCGCATCGGCAGTGGACAGCGAAGGCATGCAGCGAGTTTCGCGGTACGTGTTTCGCACGGTTTACGAAATGGCCGAAAGGGCGGAGCCGTTCCAGTTCCGGGAGCCGTCGCGGCAGGAGTCGGAGTACGTTCGCAGCCGGCGGATGGGCCGTCCGCCCGAATTGCCTGACCGCCTCGGCGCCGGTTGGGAAAAGCAGCCAGCGGCGGAAGGCGGTATGCGGTTGGACCGCATTGTTTTCGACAGTCCGGCTCACCAGGCGGGGCTCCGCCCGGGCGACCGGGTGCTCCAGGTTGCCGGACGGCCGATCCAATCGGCGGACGACCTCACCGGCGCTTTGCTAACCGCCGAGAGTCCGGCGGAAGTGGCCGTGGGGCGCACGGGCGAGCCCGAGCCCCTGCGATTGACCATACCGCTTCGCGGCGATCCTTGGCGCTTGGGCGTCACCTGGCGGCGCGACGACGCTGAGCCCGGCACCACCGTGCTCACCTATGTGGCGCCCTCCACGCCCGCCGCCCACGTCGGGTTGGAGCGAGGCGACCGCATTTATCTGGCTGACGGCAAGGAAATTGCCAGCGACGAAGCGTTCGTGGCGTTGGTCCGCGAGGCCGAGGAGGCGTTGGAGTTGCTGATCGAGCGCGACGGGCAGCTTCAAATCGTTACCGTTTCCCTGAAACCGCAGGAGTTCCGGCGCGCCGCGTAAGGAGCCAATGCCATGTCGCACGTTGTCAGGTTTTCCGTTTCCTTGGAGGGCGAACTGCTCGAGGAGTTCGACCGCTACTGCAAGCAGGAGCAATTCGCCACGCGCAGCGAGGCCATTCGGCAGCTCCTGCGCGAGCGCCTGACCAGTCAGGCGTGGGAGGCCGACTCGCGCGACGCCGCCGGCACGCTCACCCTCGTGTACGACCACCACCGGCCGCAACTGCGCGATCGGCTAACCAAGGTCCAGCACGACCACACCGACTTCGTGGTGGCCACGTTGCACGCGCACCTGACGCACGAGTTGTGTTTGGAAGTGATTGCGCTGCGGGGTCCGGCCAGCCGGCTTCGGGAAATCGCAGCGCAGTTGAAAGGGCTCAAAGGCATCTTTCGCGGCGAACTGGTCATGGCCGGCGCGGAGTTGGCTCACGAGCACGACGCCCCGCATTAAGAAGCCATGCACGAACGTTTCATGTCACTTGCCCTCGACGAGGCAAACCAAGCGTTTGACGAGGCGGAGGTCCCGATCGGAGCCGTGATTGTTTCCGAGGGCCGGATCATAGCTTCGGCGCACAATCAGCGCGAGCAGCTCCACGATCCGACCGCGCATGCCGAAATGATCGCCATCACCCAGGCAGCCGAGGCGCTCCAATCGTGGCGGCTGGAGGGCTGTACCCTCTACGCTACACTGGAGCCATGCTCGATGTGTGCCGGCGCGATCGTCCAGGCTCGCATTCCGACGGTCGTGTACGGCGCGTCCGACTCCAAGGCGGGCGCGGTCCGATCGCTCTTCCGACTGCTCGACGACCCGCGGCTGAATCATCGTTGCGAGATTGTGGCCGGTGTGTTGGCACAGCCTTGCGGGGAAATCCTCACCCGGTTCTTCGAGCACCAGCGCCGTTTGGGCAAGAAGTAGGGCTGTGCTACAAGGCGCTGATCAGCCGCTTGACCAACGGGCCGGCGGCTGTGGCGGCCTCGCCGGCGTGCTCCAGGGCAACGACAACCACGTAGCGTGGGTTTTCGGCCGGCAGGTAGCCGGCGAACCAAGCGTGGGGCGGGCTGCCGGGCACCGTTTCCGCCGTGCCCGTCTTGCCGGCCACCGCAATCGAATGGCCGTGGATCGTCGCATGGCCCGTGCCCTTCGGGTCGGCGACAACGCGGCGCAGCCCTTCGGCCAGGTGCGCGAGAATATCGTCGCTGAGCCGGTCGACCGGCTGCGGCGCGGCCACTTGGCGCCGGGTGGCTGCCTGCCCCGGGCTGCTTTGCTGAAGAGGATCGTCGGGCCCGCCGGCAAGCTCCGTGAGTCCTACGCGGCTGACCACGTGCGGGGTCACCAGCATCCCGCCGTTGGCCACTGCGGCCATCATGCGGGCAACTTGCAGCGGAGTGGCGGTGAGCGAACCCTGGCCGATGGAAAGCGCGTAGGTGTCGGCCGTGCGCCACGGCCGCCCTTCGATCGATTCGAGGGTGTTCGGGGCGGGCAGTACGCCGGGCGCCTCTCCGGGCAGGTCGATGCCGGTCGGGCGTCCGAAGCCGAATCGCGACGCCCAGTCGACCAGCCGCTCCGCTCCCATCCGCCCCGCGTGGTGGAAGAAATACACGTTGCAGCTTACGCACAGGGCGTCGGCCAGCGCGACGTCGCCGTGGCCCGTCCCCCAACGCACGAACACCGCGCAGCGGTGGGCGCCGGGATGCTCAAGGTATCCTCGGCATTCATGCCGCTCCAACGGCAGGAACGCCGGCGCGTCGAGCAGCGCCGCCGCCGTGACCACCTTGAACACCGAGCCGGGAGCAAGAGTCATGCGGCATACGCGGTCGACCATCGGGCCGGCGGGATCGTTGAGCAAACGGCCGATTGCCGGTTCGGAGCCGGCGAGGAACACCTCGGGCGGGAACCGCGGCGCGGAGGCCGCCGCCAGCAGGGCTCCGGTTCGTGCGTTCATCACCATAACGGCCCCGCCGCCGGGGCGCGCCTTGGGGTACTCGACCGCGCGGCGGCGCAGGGCGGCGTCGAGCAGCTCCTCGGCCGCGCGCTGCAAGCCCGAGTCGAGCGTCAAGACCAGGTCCTTCCCGACCCCGGGTTCCACCTTGCGATGGGCCGAGAGAATCCGCCCGCCGTGGTCGGTCAGTTCCACCAGGAGCCCGCGATGCCCGTACAGCAGGTGGTTGTAGGCCGCCTCCACGCCGGCCCGGCCCACCAGGTCGTCGGGGTGCGGGCGCTGGGGCGGCGCCGGCGACGCGGCGGTGGCCAGGTCGTCCGGCCCCACCTTGCCCAAGTAGCCGATGACGTGGGCGGCCATGGCGCCGGCCGGGTAAACGCGTTGCCTGCGCGAGACAATCCGCGCGGCGGGGAACCGGTCCGGATTGCTCTCGATATGTGCGGCCGCAGTCATGGGAAGGTTGTTTGCCACGACGTGGTAGTCGAGCTGCTCAGCCACCGCCATTTCACGCCCGTGCCGTTGCGAAACGCTTTGGGCGATGCGTTCGACCCGTGCCTGAATTTGCGATGCCTGCACGCGCCACCGGTCGTCACTCATCCCGGCTAGCTGGGCCATGTGCCGGGCCACCTCACGTCGTTCCGCGTGGACGCG
>SKZG01000490.1 GCA_007127495.1 Planctomycetales bacterium | reverse complement strand
TCGGGGCGTTCAGGTCGGTCCGGCAGCTCGGGCCTGTCAGGTCGCTCGGGCCTCTCGGGTCGGTCCGGCAGTTCCGGCCTCTCGGGTCGGTCCGGCAGTTCCGGCCTGTCGGGTCGCTCGGGCCTCTCGGGGCGTTCAGGTCGGTCCGGCAGCTCCGGCCTGTCGGGGCGTTCTGGTCGGTCCGGCAGTTCTGGCCTGTCGGGTCGCTCGGGCCTGTCAGGTCGCTCGGGCCTGGCGGGTCGGTCCGGTCGGATGCGTTCGGCCATCCGCTCGCGGAGGCGGACCACGTCGGGCGTTTCAGGCAAACGAAATCGCCCCTCGCGCTCGTCGCGCTCGCCGTCGCGCCGCCTCGCGCGGAAATCGCGCATTGCCCGCGCTATCTCAAGGAACTGCTGCCGTTGCTGCTCACCAACCTGCGTTACCCTTCCAGCGTGCCTCTCCGCAAACTCTTGCAGGTCATGTCCGAGCACCACTTGGTCGAGGTGTTCATAGTCGGCCTGGTCCGTCGCGAATTGTTGGAGAGTCCGCCATGTACGCGGTGGGCGGCGGTTTTCGTGGCGGCCGAAGTAACGGTGCCAACCATGGATTCGGGAGGCGTAGTCCACTCCTTGCTGCCTGAAGTGCCAATTATAGTAGGTCCACAGAGGATCGTACCCGAGGCGGCCGTGGAAGGCGGACCGAGTATGGATTCCGTAACGCGGCTCTCCATACCAGTCGCCGTAGTAATAATGGTGGTAGCTGGGACGCACGAACAGGTGCAGATGCAGCCGTGCAACGTCGATCACGCGAATCGGCCGGTAGCGAAACCCAGCCTGCAAGTACACCGGACGTCGCCAATAGACCGGGGCGAAACAAAGCCCCCGGTCGACCAACCGATAATCCCAGTAGCCTGCGACAAAGATACATCCGCGGGGTGTCCATACATAGTGAGGCGGAACCCACACCCAACGTTCGTGGCCGCGGGCCCAGTTGCCCGGCCGCCACACGTACTGCTGGCCGTCGTGGTGCCAGTGGCCGCTCGCCCAGAAGTGCTCATCCGAGGGCGCCGGGCTGGTCGGGCCTCGTTCCATGGTTTCCGGCGGTTCGGGCAGGTAGGTGATCTCATCCTCATCGAGCGGAGCCCAGAATCCTGCGTTCCACTGATGTCCTTCCTCGACCTCTTGCCAATGCCCCGGAACCCACCGCCGATCGGTCGGCGGTACACGATAAACTCCCGAGACCCACAGGAAGTCTTCCCGCTCGGGGTCCCACCCCCAGTAGCCCTCTAGCCAGACGGCCTCGGCTTCCGGTCGGATGTCGGACGGCATCTCATCAATCGGGGCCGGCGGCTCGTCCGGGATGATGATCCCCGGCTCCGGATCGAAAGGCACCGGTGCGGCGAACGCTTCGTGCATGGGGCCGCGGAGCAAATGTTCCGCGTCGCCGTCTTCCGTATCCCATGCAACATCGACTTCCGGCACCGCTTCGGGTGCCTCCTGGGCTTCGGCTCGAAACCCTCCGATCAACAGCAGCAGCGCCACTGCTGCAACCAGAGACGCTACGCGAGTTGGCTTTTCCCGCACAATGCTTGCACACATGGTCTGAACCCTCCTCTTTCGAAGAAACTCACCAATGCTTCCCGACACCGCGCCGGGAACGCAACGATTCCATCGCCGCACAGGCAGACGTTGGCTCAATGGTCGCGCGAAGCCCGTTCGCGCCGCCACGCCCTGACTCCCGCCTGCCGGCCGACAGCCCCACGCCAATGCTGGCGCAAGAGCTATACCTGCCGCGTGCCATTTTTGCACTTTTGTAGGATGGACATTCTTGTCCGTCCTCGCTTGGACGGGCTACCGCCCATGCTACGGAAATGCGCAGTTTTAAGCCGCGGCGAGCATACGAGGGCTTCGTGCAATTGCCGTGCCGTTTGCATTGCGGAGCGGGCGCTCCGGCCCGCGGTGTGATGGATAGGCGGAAGAGGCAGAAAACACGCTACTGCATGCAAGAAACGCCGAATGGCGGCGCGGCCGCCCGTCGACGGCTCTGCGACAGTTTGGCACACCCAGCGACTCTTTGACGCGCGTGTGCGTCCGAGCAAACCGGATTGTTCATGTAGGGGGCAAGCCGCGCTTAGGGCCCGTTTGCACGTCGTGCGCTGGAACCACGCCCGGCCAAGCGACCGAAGTCCCACCAGGGTCTCGGCTTGCTTGTCACCACCCTACATCGTCATGAATAGTCTGGGCCAAGCTCGGCCGCGGTCAGTCGTGGAGCCGCTCCACGCATTCGGCGGAGTCGTTTTTCGGGCTATTCACCGTCCGACTCACCGGATAGGCCTCCAACTCGGACGACGGAAATGGCTTGAGCATCGCCTGCAAACGTTTCCGGTCGGCGTATGTGGAGTCGAGCCACACGTCGTAGTCGGCAGGATCGAGGATCACAGGCATTCGGTCGTGAATCGGCGTCACCAGATCGTTTGCCTCAGTGACGATGATCGTACACGACTCGACCGCTTCGTCCTCCCGTTCCCAGCGCTCCCATAGGCCCGCAAAGGCAAAGAGGCGGTCGTCCTTCATGTGAATCAGGAATGGCTGCTTACCGCTGCCGGCCTTTTGCCACTCGTAGAACCCGTCTGCCAGGATCAGGCACCGCCGTTGGGCGAAAGCCTTTCGGAAAGCAGGCTTCGTCGCCACGGTCTCGGCCCTTGCGTTCACCATCTTGTAGCCAGCTTGGGGACCATCGGCCCAGAAGGGGATCAGGCCCCAACGGAGCATGACGAATTCTCTGGTGTCCTGAGCCGGTCGATTCCGAACGGCTGCAACCGCCTGTGAGGGAGCGACGTTGTAGCGGGGCTTCGTGTCGGGCGCAGAAACACCAAAGGCCTGGGCGATGTCCCTGGCCGGGGTCCGAAGCGTGAATCGGCCACACATGGGCGATACCTCTCTTTTGCTCGGAAAGGAACCGCACGAGCCGGAAGATACGGCTCTTCCATTTCCAGGTGCAGGTCGCTTTCGTGGGATCGGCAAATGCCATTCCCTGAATTCTACCCGATCCGGGCCGGTTTCCGGCGCCAAGCTGCCGCCCAACTCGAAAAGCCCTCTGGCCACCCTTCGGATTTCGTTGTAGAATCACCGGTGTGGGGGGCTCGATTACACAAATCGCGGTAAAGATGTGTCATGAGTGACAACGACAAGACCAAAGCCCAACTCCTCGACGAGTTGGCCCGCCTGCGGAAGCGGGTGGATGAGTTGGGGCAAGCCGACGTGGAACGGTTGAAGCAGGCCCGAGAGCTTGCGGCCCTTCACAATCTGGCCCAGCTTGTCAACGCCCAACTCTCGCTCGATTGTTTCGGCGAAGCCGCCATCAGCGGATTGCTCGATGCCGTTGCCGCCGATTTCGTCGTCCTGTTCCGGCGTGAAGGCGGGCACTTGCAGCTTCAAGCAGGCGGGCCCAAGGAAACGCCCTTTCCTTATGATGACGTGCCGATACGACGTGTTGGAGAATGCCTTTGCGGACTGGCGGTCAGCAGCGGCAGCGCTTTCTACTCGGCCGATATGGCGAGTGACCCGCGATGCACGGGGGGGGAATGCATGCGGGCCGACCTCCAATCTTTTGCCGCGCTGCCGCTGCGAAGCGGCGGGGAGGTCATTGGCGTACTCGGGCTCGGCTCCGCAACCAAGCGTGACTTTCAGGAACAAGCGTCCTTTCTCGAAACGATCGCAAATGACATTGCCATGTGTTTTTACAACGCGCTCCTGTATGAGCAATTGCAGCGTCATGCAATCGAGCTGGAGCGCCGGGTTGAGGATCGCACCACCGAACTGCGAGCGGCCAACGAACGACTCCAACGGGAGATCGAGGAGCGACGGCAGGCGCAAGCCACATTGGACGCCTTCTTCAGCGAAGCGACCGCGGTCCTCAACATCGTGGACGAGGACTTCGTGTACATCAAGACCGACAGCTTGACGCCCACCTATTTCGGCCTCGATTCGCAGAGCATTGTTGGGCGGTCGCTGAAGGACGAACTCGCTCCGCAGTTTGTCGAGCAGTTCGGCCCTATGATGCGGAAGGTGATGGAAACCGGAAAGCCGGTCCGCAACGTGGAAGTCCACGGCCTACTGCCCACCCGGCCCGATGAAACGACCTGCTGGCGGGCTTCGTACTTTCCGCTTTCGTTGCCCGGCGGCAGGCGCGGGTTCGGCGTGGTGGCGGTCGAAATCGGCGACATGAAGCGAGTGCAGGAGGCCTTGGTTCGGGAGCGCCGCAACCTGCTTCACATGCTCGAAGCGAGCGACCACGAGCGCCAGATGATCGCCTACGATATCCACGACGGGTTGGCGCAGCATTTGGCGGCGGCCATCATGCAGTTCCAGGTCTATGAACAGTTGCGGGAACGGGATCCCGGCAAAGCGAAGGCGGCCCACGATGCCGGAGTCGAGATGGTGCAGCGAGCCCACGGCGAGTCGAGGCGGCTGATCAGCGGCGTGAGGCCACCCGTGCTCGATGCCGAGGGCGTTGCAAGCGCAATCGCTCATCTGGTCCACGAGCAGCGTAAAGGAACAAAGCTAGAAATCGAATATTACGCCGACGTGGACCTCGATCGGCTCCATCCCACCCTGGAGAACGCCCTCTACCGCATCGCCCAGGAGGCCCTGGAAAATGCTTGCCGGCATAGCCAGAGCCGGAAAGTGACCGTGTCCTTGAGCCAAGAAGGCGATCAAGTACGTCTCGAAGTGCAAGACTGGGGTGTAGGCTTCGATCCCGACTCGGCTGCCGAGAACCGCTTCGGCCTGAAGGGCATCAGCGACCGCGCAAGGCTGTTGGGCGGGCACTTCTCGATTGACAGTACACCGGGGAAAGGCACGTGCGTGCGGGTGTCGCTACCCGTTGTAGGGCAGGACTGACCGGCGGCACAAATGTTCGGCTGCTTCCATTTTACCGCGCCGGTTGATAGAATATCATGAGGTGGTTTCCCCCTTGCACACTGTTTTCCGATGGAGATTCTGATGTCTTTGAAGCACCTCGTATTGGGTACTATGGTTTGGGCTGCTGCGGTAACGGGCCTTCGGTCGGAAGAGCCGCCGCTTCGCGCCCTGATTGTCGACGGCCAGAATAACCACGATTGGCGGGGCACGACGCCCCTGCTGAAGCAGCCCCTTGAGGAGAGCGGGTTGTTCGCCGTCGATGTGGCGACCTCGCCACCGGGGGGCCAGGATTTGAGCGGATTCCGGCCACCGTTCCAAGACTATGACGTCATTGTGATGAACTACAATGGCGGCCTCTGGCCCGAACCGACCCAACGCGACCTGGAGCAGTACATGGCCGACGGCGGCGGGATGGTGGTCGTCCATGCCGCCAACAACGCGTTCCCCAACTGGGGAGCGTACAACGAAATGATCGGCTTAGGCGGCTGGGGCGGCCGTAACGAGAAGAGCGGGCCCTGGGTGTACTGGGAAGACGGCCAAATCGTACGCGATACTTCGCCCGGACGTGGGGGCGCGCACGGTCGTCAGTTCCCCGTGGAGGTGACCATCCGCGAGCCCGATCATCCCATCACGCGCGGCCTGCCCGAGAGGTTCGTTCTCGGCGTCGAGGAGTTGTACGATCGTTTGCGCGGGCCGGCGAAGAACATGACGGTGCTGGCCACGTCGTACTCGCCCAAGGAAACCGGCGGCTCGGGCCGCGAAGAGCCCGTGTTGATGACCATCCGGTACGGCGAAGGGCGCGTCTTTCACACGGTGTTCGGGCACGGGCCAGCGCAGCACAAATATGCAGGGTTCATTGTGACGTTGCAACGGGGCGCCGAGTGGGCCGCCACGGGCGACGTCACGCAGCCGGTCCCCGACGACCTCCCGATTCCCGGGCCGGCCGGTACGTGAACGCCGCCACCTGCGCCGCACGTACGATGCGCTGGTCGGTCGGTCACACTTCCGGGTACTTCCATGGCGCCCGGTACTCGCGCGTGAGCAGGGCGTTGGCTTCGGCGTCGGGCGTGCCGGCGGCGTCGACGCAAATTTCCCGGTCGCCGTCCCAGTGAACGCTGCGGCCCAGCTTCATCGACAGCATGCCCAGCAGGCTCATTACCGTAGAGCGGTGGCCGATTTCGATATCGCACACGGGCCGCTCGCCCGTCTCGATGCACCGGAGGAAGTCGGCCCACAGTTCGGGGATGTTTTGGTCGTCGGGCTTGTGTAGTTGCGGCTCCTCGTGCTGGATGGGGGCGTTCGGGTTGACCGGGTAAAAGGTCCAGCCGTCGCGCCAGCCCATGTGGAACGTGCCGCCGGTGCCGTAGAAGTAGCAGCCCACGTTGTGCTTCTCGGCGTTGTTGCCCGCGAAGTGGCGGTGTTCCCACACGGCGGTGAACGAGTCGAACTCGAAGTTGACCACTTGGGTGTCGGGCGCGTCGGTGTTGTCGCGGCGGATGTGCCGGGCGCCGACCGAGTGGACGCTCTTCGGCCATTTTTCCTCGGTCCACCAAAGGATCTGGTCCATCCAGTGGATGCCCCAGTCGCCAAGCTGCCCGTTGGCATAGTCGAGGAACTGGCGGAAGCCACGGGGGTGGACGCGCCTGTTGAACGGCCGTAGCGGGGCGGGGCCGCACCACAGGTCCCAGTCGAGGCCGGGGGGTGGATCGCTGTCGGGCGTAGGTTCGCCGGGCCCGCCGCCGTAGAGGACGAACGACCGGACCATGCCAATCTGCCCCGCCTTGCCGCCCTTGAGGAACTCCATACCCGACATGTTGTGCGGCGACACGCGCCGATGCGTGCCCACCTGCACGACTCGATCGGCCTCGCGCGCCGCTTTGACCATGGCGGTCCCTTCGCCGATCGTGTGGCTGATGGGTTTTTCGACGTACACGTGGGCACCGGCCTTGACCGCGTCGATCGTGTTCAGTGCGTGCCAGTGGTCGGGTGTGCCGACAATGACGATTTCCGGCTTTTCGCGTTCGAGCATTTCGCGGTAGTCGCCGTACTTTTTCGGTTCGGTTCCGGTCTTCTCGTTCACGCCCGCGGCGGCCTTGTCGAGCATGTTCCTGTCGACGTCGCAGAGGGCCACGGCCTGCGATCGGCCCTCCTCGAGCGCGCAGTTGAGAATATTCATTCCCCACCAACCGCTGCCGATGAGCGCGGTCCGGTACTTCTTGGCCTTTTCGGCCCCGTGGACGGCCGGTACGGCCAGCGCCAGGCTCCCGGCGGTGGCGGCCCCCGCGGCCAGGAAACGGCGTCGAGTCGTCTTTTTGGGCATGGGAAAACTCCTTGGAATGGTGCGGCAGTTGCGCGGAAACCGGATCAAGCGCCCTCCTCGCCGCGCCAAACCTGCCCGGCTACGGCGGACGACGCTCGCGCCGTATTGCTCCACCATTCTACCCCGAGCTGAAATCGGGTGCAAACCGCGACGGACGGAGGCAACGGAAAACGTGCCCTCCGCCGAAGTGCGGAGCGGCGCGTACCGCTTCCGTTACCGGAGGCGGAGGTTCCTGGAAAACTCCGGCGACTTCGCGTGCAGGTACGCCTGGTAGTTGATCTTGGCCGCCGCGCGCGTGTCTTCGAACGAGCCGCGCGGCTCCAGCAGCCCCAGATCGAAAGCAAGGCGGTCCGAGTGGGCCGGCAGAAGAACCCGGTAGTCGTACGGCACGCGGTTCGGTGCCAGGCGGTTGACGTGGTTCCGGATGTTCGTGGTGCAATTGTTCGTCAGCGTGTTGTAAAACTCCGGTTCGTCGTGGAGCTTATTCACGCGCTGAAGCACGTCCAGCAACAGCTCGCGGCACTGCGAGGGCGTGGCAATGCTGCGGTAAAGATACACGTCGCTCAGGTGGTGCCGCGTGCGTCGGACGATCAGGTCGCGTTCGTCGGCCAGCACGTACATCAGTTCGTACTGCCGAAAAAAGCCTTTGATGGGATTGTAGCCTTCGCCCCGCTCCTTGCGGATCTCGACGGAAAGGCCAAGGTAGTCGCGGTCGTCGAAGCCAAAGCTTAACATGGTGTGGGCGATGCCGGGGACGTCGTTGAACGGCACCACGATGAAGTCGACCGAGGTCAGCCGGTCGAGATCGAAAGTTTTGTCGTAGTAGTGCACGTCGTAATCGTCATCGGCCCGGTAATCGCAGTTGCGGATATTGCGCACCGTGACCTGGTTGCCGTGGAACTCGGCTCGAGGCAACACAGCCTGGTCCGGCGCCCAGTCGCGATCGTTGGAAGGGGCCAGCCACCTGAACAAGTCGGGGTTGAGCCGGGGCGCCGTGTTCCGAGCGATCGCAGCTTGCCCGACCGGCAAATGCGCTTCCCGAAGCGCCATGTGCTGCACCAAGCCGCCACGGCACCCCATGGCGCCGAGCAGACACGCCAACACAACGGCGGCGGACGCCGTGCGGAGTCGGTTTCGCAGACTAGGAAAAGGGGGCATTTTGGCGAGTCTCCTCGTGGCCCGAAAGTATACCCCAATTAAAACGATCGGTGCAAGGTCATCGTGGCGTCGATTCAAAGCGGCGGTTACAATGATGCCGTACCGATCTTGGTTTGAGGGGGTTACTCCCGATCGGAACGCCTGCGGCCACTTACTTTGTAGCGGAGCGGCGCGAGCCGCCCGGTTT
>SKZG01000092.1 GCA_007127495.1 Planctomycetales bacterium | reverse complement strand
TTGTTTTTCATAAATCAACCTGCCACCGATGGCACGATTCTCTAAATGGTGGTTCCGCCTCTCGGAGCGATTCTTCGTTTGCGTTGTTTCGCCTGGGTCATGGGGTGTCTTCGGCTGCCGCCTTGCGGCGGAAATATTCTTCAATCACGTCGCGATAGTGGGAGGGGAAGTCGCGGCCGATCTGCTGGAGCGCTTCCTCGCGTTCCTTCGGCGGCAAACTACCCCAGCCCGACCCACTGCCAATGTCCTTCCGCTCGACCTCGCCGGGGCCCTTGCCGCCCATAATGCGGCTATCGGGCGCCGGAGAACTGGATTGACTGCCGCCGGCGCCAGCCGCCGCAGCCTGCTGTTGCTGTTGCTGTTCCTCCATTTCCTTGATCAACTTATCCAGCGATTCAATCACACCATCCTCGATGCGGCGGACTTTCTCGCCCGCCCGCCCTAGGTCGAGCCGGCGGCGTATGTCGCGCATCCGGCGCGCGATGTGATCGAGCGTATCGGGCTGGACTGTCTGAAGGTCGTCTCGCATAAGGCGGGCCACCACGACATACCTCCGCGGGCTGTACTCCTCGCCGTCGACCAGCCGGTCCAAGACGGCAAGCCCCTTTTCTTTTTCCAATAGGCTATAGTACGCGGCCCCCTGGTAAAACAGCAAAGCGGCAGGCGCGACCACGTCGTGCGGCTCCAAGTCGGCGATTTGCTCCAAGGCCTCGTCGTACATGGCTTCATGGATCAGCCAGCGACCAAAGAGCAGCCGCAAATTATGCGATTCGAACGCCGAAAGGTCCGGCGCCTTCAGCCAAGACGCACTGGGCGGAACAGGCTGCACTCGGGGTGTCAAGCACAACTCGACTAACTCTGCGGCGTGAGGGTTCACCAGGGCAAACGTCCGCGCCAACCTTTCCAATAGGACAGCCTCTTCTAATGGAAGTGCCTCATCCCACATCTGATTGAAAAGGGTTTGTAGCCCCTCATCCGGATCGTGGTCGTTCAGCCACTCCAGAGCCCCTGTCCGAATGTTCGCGACCTGAGGTGCCTCCCAGTCGGCGTTCGTTTGGAAAGGATCGTTCTCCAACTGGCCGGCCGCAAGAGCCGCCCACAGCACGGCGACCGTCCAGAACACGCATCGGATGGGGCGACATACTGTTGCGATCATTGGTTCTTTCCTAAATGGAGGTCCCGTGTAACTTGGTAAACGCGCAATTGCCGTTCGGCAAGTTGCTGGAGCCGCTCGACAAGTTCCGGACTTTCCGCCTGCTCGCCTTGAATCAGTTTGGAATACCGCTCTGTGCGCTGATTGACCCGCATCTGAAGGGCGCGGATCATCCTTAGTTCCGCCAACTGATCGACCAGCGGGATTTCCGCGGGCTCGCCTGCCATAGGCGAGCTTGGGGGCGACTCCTGCTGCTCTTCGATATCCTTCATCGCCTGTTTCAACGCCTCGAGGATCTCCTCCAGCGCGGCGATGATGTCCTCCTCGATGCCCTGCGTGATGGAATCGACCTTGGCTTCCGCCAGCCGGTGGACCACGTCCTGAACGTCTTCCCGCAACTCGTCAACGGCCAGGGGCAAGGCAAGCGTGGTGCCATCATCTTGCAGCAGCAGCCACACGCGTTCGATGAGCACCAGGATCTCTTGCTCTCGGCGGCTCAAGCGGGTGGCCTCGATCTCGTGATTATAGGAACGCCGGCTAACCGGCACCGCATCGAGCCGTTTCGTGCCTTCGTACACTTCGATTTGGATGGCAAGCATCTGGCGGAACCTCGCGTCGAGCATGGCAAGCATGCGCTGCATTTCCTCCTCGCGCAACTGGCGGAGGATCTCCTCGAGTTCCGCTTTGGCCTGCCGAAGCTCCTCCAGGGCCTTTTCCTGATCTTCGATCGCCCCGTCGCGTTCGGCCTGCTCCAGTTTTCTTTCGGCGTCTTTCATATTCTGCCGGGCGCGTTCAAGACGTTCCTGGGCTGGCTGTGGAGGTTGGGTGGCCTGCCCGGCTTCGCCTTCACCGCCGGGCTCACCTTCACCGCCGGGCTCACCTTCACCGCCCGTTTCGCCCTCTTCGCCGGCTCCGCCCTTGCCAGCGTCTTCCCCATTGCTTTCACCCTCACCTTCGCCGCCGGGTTCTCCAACACCATCGCCGTCTGGGTCTGCCTCGTTCTTGCCGATATCGTCAGCCAGTTCACCGGCCCGATCAGCGAGCTGGCCCTGTTCCGGAGCCATCCGAGCCGGATCGCCTGCGCCCCCTGTGCGGTGCTTGATGCTCTCCTGCGACCGGATGAGGCGATTGACTTCCTTGAGATACTCGCCCAATCGCTTCTTGCGATCGATCAGATGCTGCGCGCGGTCCTCGCTTTGAAGCAATTCCAACAGGGCGGCCAGGTCCTTTTGGAGGTCGGCATGGTTCTCAATGGCCTGTGCTAGCTGGTCCTGCGAGAGGAGTTGCTCGAGACGTTCGAACTGGAGGTCAACGAGCCGTTCCTTGCTTTGCTCCACGGTTCTTCTGAGCAGCGCCGCCCGATGCGGATCGCTGCCGACGGTCAGTTCCGCCATACGAAGCAGCACTTGCTCCAGACGCCGGAACCGATCCGCGATGCGCTGCTGCTGAAGTGCCAGCCGTTCCGCTGAGTCGAGGTCCGCTTCGTCGGTGTCGGCTTCGGCCTCAGGTGCGGTTGGCGGGGGTTCCGGCTCGGGACTCCCGACCGCTGTCAGCGCCAAGAGTAGAACCAGCGGGTATGTCAGGCCGACTACCAGCCGGCACGGTTTCGTGATGATCATGTCGGTCAGTCCTCCAGGAGATCGAGAACCCTTTGCCTTTGCCGCCGCTTGGTTTGTTCTTCCAGGTCGCCTTGCAGGGCGACGATCTGGCGGAGCATTTCAACGGCCTCATTGAACGACTCCAGTTCGATCATGCGTTGCAGCACGAGCTGCATGGCCAGAAGCACCTCGTCAGCCTGCCGCCGAGCCCGGTCCCGGCGCGCCGGCCCCAGCGTGTCGTCTTCGAGCGACTGTTGGAGCATATCGACACGGCGTTCGAGTTCGGGTAGTGTGTCATCGGCAATCGCGTGCAACGGTCGGGCAATGCCTTCGGCGATGCGGAACCGGAGTTCCTCGGTATCGACTCGATTATTGATCAATTGGAGGCCGATGTCGTCGAATGCATCGGCCACGGACTTGGTCTCGTGCATGCTCTTGCGGCTGTTCTGCAGGGCACGTTGCACGCGCAGGGTGCGCCGCGTCAACTGCTGCATGGGCGTGATGCTCTCACTACTTGCGGCGTCTTCATCGCTGCCGTCCTCCGCCGCGGAGACGTTCCCCCCCGCACCTTGCCGCGACTCCCCAGCGGCGTTCCCGCCAAACGCCATTCGAGCCAGCAAGTCGCGGGTTTCCGTGGCTTCGTGGATGATCTGTTCGAAACGCTGCCGCAGGACCAGTTCGCGGGCTTCCAACATCGCGCGCAACTGATCGGCCGTGACCACCTCCAAGTGCCAGCGATCGCCGGTCCCAACGTTTGGGCCGCCGGCAAGGTCGTGGTAATCAGCGGCCTTGACGATCAAGGCAAGCGTCTGGCCTACGGTCACGTCCAAGTCGGCCACCTCGAACGCCTCATCCTTGAGCACCATTGAGGCGGGAGCAGACTTCGACTCGTTGATGATGCGCATTTGGAGTGCGTTTTCGCCGACGGCAAATTCGAACCACGTGCGGGCCACGCCGTAGTCGTCGTGAATCTCACCGACGACCGGAAGGCGGGCCCGCGGTGTGACCGCGGTGCCGATGCCCTTCAGCCGCACGGCCAACTGGGGCGGCATATCGGGGATTGCCACCAACCGCAGTTGTGTGGGCTCCCGGCTCTCGATGCCGTCCGTATCGAACAGAGTGAACTGGAGTGTCTTGTCATCCATAAGGGGCGGTACGGACATGGTGAAGCCCCGCTGATCGGCATCGAGCGCGGGCATGTCGAGCACGGTCGACGGTGCTGGGTCGTCCAGTACGGAGTCCACCCGCACGCGCACCAATGGTTTGTTCGACCTCGCATGCACAGCCAGGCGCGATCCGCGAGGCACCTGCATGACGCCGCTGACCGGCAGGGTCCGATCCGGGCGCTTGGTGTAAGCGGGCATCGCCACGGTAAGCTGCATTTCATTGATGCTGGGATGGTCGACTGCCTCGATACGCAGGCCGCGCACCGCCGCGTCACCGCCGAATACATCCAGATCGATCGATGTAAGGACGCTCTCGAAGGCGAGTGCGTAGTCCTGAAAAGCGTCCCGTTCGGGAACTGCGTTGCCCTGCCGACTCATGGATTCGCGCTGCGGCCGCCCGCCTTCCGCACGGTATCGTACTTCAACCACCTGGGGTACGGCCGGCCACGATGTATCGGCCTTGGCGACGAGTTCAAATTCGCTCCCTCGCGCTACCTTGACGCGGCCATGTTCATCGAACCCCTCGACGACCAGGCGCGTGGCGCGAGGCCATAGCATCGGCGACAGCGCCAGACTGCGTTGAGCCCAAATGCCGACAACTGCCGGCTGAAGTGCCGTGAAAGCTGCGATGCTTATTGAAAGCCCCACGGCGAAAGCCACTTGGCGCCGCAACGGCACCGGATTGAACACCTCGCGCACTCGCACACCTGCAAGCCGCCCGGCCGCCTCGCGGCATGTCTGGCGAAGCATTTGCGAATCGCACTCGGAGGCGTCGGCCGGTCGGCCGGCAAGAACCACGGCCGTCAGCAACGTGTCGTCCAGATGCGGGAACCGGCGCTCCAATACGGTGGCCATGTTGGCGTCGGCAAGCGGTGCCGCAAGCCGGAGTCCGATTCGCTGGACCAGAATCGCGAGAAGTATCAAGCCGGCCGCCACCAAGGCGACCATCCGGATCGCGACCGGCGGCTCGAAGAACCAGTCCAAAAGGAGTGTGAGCCAGAATGCCAACCCAAGCCACACCACGCCCGATGCCAGCCCCTCGATCCACACGTAGCGCCGGATGCGCGCGCGGAGCTGAGCGAGAACACCCCGGACTTCGGGAGCGAGTTCAATTCGGCTGGTTTCAGAAGGGATCGTCATAGTTATGGGGTCATGCAAGTCGGACCAGGCGGCGAATCAGCCATTCGGCGAACAGCAAGCCGCAAAGGACCGCCATCATCCAGGTTAGCCAGAGGCGCTGCCAGTCCTTGCTCGGGGCAACGGGTACGATGCTGGTTCGAGTGCGGTCTTTCAAAAGCTCCGTAACTGGCGGTGTTTCCGGCGGCGGGGCCAGGAGTTCCTCCACGCCGGCGTAATAGACGCCGGCCTGCTCGGCGTCGACACGCGTGCCCTGAGCCACCCGTTGCAGCATGGCGTCGTTCCGCTGGGGATTCTCTCTTTCCAGTTGCGGTATGCGAACCATGATACGCCGCGTCAGCCGCTCGTCACTACTCTCCGGAATGGGTAAATCGAGCCGATAGTCGCCCTCTTGGAGTACGGTGAACTGCCCGACAAACGAGCCGACACGGGCCGGATCGGCCTGCAAGCCAATGCTCTGCACCCGGCCATCGGGAGCGACGACCTGCAACGGGACACTCGGGGCTTCGAGCGGTTCAAGCTGCGCATTGGTCAACCGGTATGCCTGAACCTCAACCGTATCGCCAATCAGATAGCGATCTCGGCCAACCAAGAGCATGCCGCGGATGGAGCCGCGCAGCAGCCTCCCCCGCGAGACGTGGCGTATCAATTTCGTGTAGAACTGCTCGAAGAGCCTCTCGTTCAGGGCTCGGAGTCGCCACATCTCACCGCTTCCAGCGTAGAACACCCGCCCGGAGGCGTAGAAGTGCCAGGCGAAATAGGCGGGCTGCTCGCCCGCGACAGCCACTTGCGGATCGGAGAAGCGCGCGAGTACGGTGGCTCCCTCTTTGGCGCGTCGAATGGGCGTGAAGCTGTACACACCGGGGAACTCGCCCCACATTGCGCGACTGCTCGTTTCGGTGTCGCCAAGCCACAGGAACTCGGCTTCGAGCCCCTCGCGCGTGAACTCAAGCGGCCACGGCTCGCGCGAACCATACGGCGCGGCGTCGATGCCCGAAAAGCGCCGCTGGAACTCGACCGGGTACAGGGCGCGGATGGGAGCCATCGCGGGATTCCCGAGCCAACCGTCAATGGTGCGGTTGGTATACACGGGCCCTGCAACCACAATCAGCCCGCCGCCTTGTTCCGCAACCCACGTTTCCAGCAGATCAACCTGGAAAGGACTCAATTCCTGCCAGTCGGGATCGAATGCCACGACGCAGTCGTATTCGTACATGTCTTCGCGCGTGGTGGGAAAATGATCGAGTATCCGATCCGACTCCTGCGAAATGCCCACCTGCGCCGTCTGGAGCAAGATATCCAGCTCGACCGACCTGTCACGGTACAGGAGGTTTCGCAGGAACTGATACTCGCGAGTCGGCCCGCCGGCCAGCAGAAGCACGCGGGTTTTCCGATCGACCACTTCGACCTCGACCTCGCGCCTATTATCTTCGGAATTATGATCGCCGGGCACGTCGTCGATGCGCAGGATGAGCGCTCGCCGCCCGGTCTGATCCGGTGTGATCTCGAATTGAACCGGCAGCATTTCATTGGCGTCGCCAAGAGTCACCTGTCGCGTTTCCAACAGCTCGCCGGTACCGGTTTCACCATGCGCTGCGGCATCGCGGGCGAGGAGCTGGACGGACACGACCCGCCCCGCCAGGCCCTGAGCATGAATTAGCCCCGTCACCGTGTAGCGGTCGCCGGGGTAGGCTCGCTCGGGGGCCGTCAAGTCGGCAATGCGCACGTTGATGGGCAGTTGGTCCGAC
Source organism: Planctomycetales bacterium (assembly GCA_007127495.1). GTDB lineage: Bacteria > Planctomycetota > Planctomycetia > Pirellulales > Thermoguttaceae > PWXP01. The sequence goes on along the minus strand of SKZG01000092.1, from coordinate 1,816 downwards.
CCGATCCCCACGGGGAAAATGGGAACTCGGGCCTCACGGGCCAACTGAATGGCAACATCCGGCGAAACCCCGGTATTCTGGCCCCCGTCGGTGAACACGAGAATGCCCGATACCGGCAGGTTGCGTTCATCGTGGATCAATTGGGCCAGCGCCTGACCAAGCCGGGTTTCCGTTCCGGTGGGCTTGAGGAACTCCTCCCAGTCGGGAGCGGGTTGGACGGTGGAAGCTTCGGCCGAGGAACCGCCGGCCGCCGGGGCAGGCTGGTTCCGCTCCAGCTTGGGCAAGGAAACACGCGCGTCGCGATATAGCCGTTCATCGAATCGGAATACTTCCACGTCGTGCGTCGCGCGGAGTTCGTCCAAGAGTGGCGACATGCCAAGCACTGCGGCCACCTGCTGCGCGCGGGTTGCGGGCTGGGTGGTCCCAGGCTGGTCGGCGTCGAAAATGCCCATGCTAAGACTCGTGTCGGCCAGGATAAGCACCCGCGAGTTGAGCGTGTTTTCCTGTTCCATGCGCCATTGCGGCTGGAGGTAAAGCACCACAAGGGCCAGAAACACGGCGGTACGCAAGAACGTCAGGAGCCAACTGACCGTTCGCGGCAGGTCGGCCGAGTCGCGACGATACATGGCGCGAACGAACAATCCAATCACAACAAACGCGACGGCCGGCGGAATCCAGTCTGTGTTCGACTGGATGCGAACGAACTCGAACGTCGTGCGAACCGCGCCTTCGACGACATCGGCTGCGGCAATCGGCGCTAGCAAAGCAATCCAATTCATGCGGCGCCTCCTTTCACCCATGCCGCCCGCGGCGCCGGGGGGTGATAGCTTGCCCACCACGCCACAACCTGTTCCAGCAGCAGCAAGACAACCAGGAGATACAGCAGGGCTTCGGCAAGGTTGTAGCCGGGATCTTCGCCAAGCACATATCGGAACGTCGCGGCCTGCTCGAATTGGTAGGACACTCCCTGAAGCCGAGCGGCCAGTTGCGGTCCGTTCAGCCGTTCGAGGTTGCCGCCGTCGGGATCGATGTTGACGGCGATGGGCCGCGTTTCGGAGGGGCGGCCGTCATTGGTGTACAGTTGCAGGCGATAAATGCCGCTACGATCGGTTGCATCCACGTGAACCATCGGGACGCCTTCGGACATGATCACTTCCGTGACGGTTGACGCGACGGACTGCTCACCGGCCGCCGACACCCGCACCTGCGAACCGTACCGGCCCGGCTCCAGCGCGACACGGAGCGGGGCTCCAACACGTATGTCGCCCGATTCGTCCGGCTGCCCTGCAAGAAACGCCTGGGTTTCCAGCATGGCCACGACGTAGCTCGGGTTGTTTCGGCCCCAATTATTCCAAGTGGGAGCTGCCGTAGTCAGGAACGCCACCACGCGCCCGTCATGGAAAGGCCGGGTAACAACCAGGGGAGCCCCATTCCGCAAGCGGGCGATCACCTCGGTGCCAGGGGACGGATGCATGTCCCATCCGTCCTGAACCGCGAAATAACGCTCCACGTTGACGGTCGCCAACAGCGAACTGCGCTGCCCGGCAAATACGCGAAATATGGCATGGCGCTCCACGCGAAGATCCGGCGCCTGTTGCAGCCGGTCGATCAGCAAGTCGGCCGGCCCCGCAAGCGGCAGGGGCAGGACACCCTCGCCGCCGCGATACAGATCCTCGTTGAGAAACCGGCTGCGCGACTTCTCGCCGAGAAACATCCCCAAACCGCCGCCGCCACGCACGAAATCCTCCAGCGCCTCGATGGCCGATCGATCCAGGTGCGCCACGTCGAGCAGGTAAATAACTTGGTATTCGTCCAG
>SKZG01000397.1 GCA_007127495.1 Planctomycetales bacterium | reverse complement strand
TTCAGGGCCTGCCCGGCCGCGTGCAGGCGCGAATGCGCCCTCGGGAGTTTTAACAGCTCGACCTTCCACTACGGCGAGTCGGCCGCGGCGGTGCCCGCGTCGTCTATCCGTTCCCGGATCGACTGCTGCTGCTTCAAATACCAGTCGTAATTGAGCAACAGGTCGGTCATGCGCTCGAGTTGCTCGACACTGTCGCCGGGGAAGCGAATCGGGTCGAGCGACCGGCCGGTGGGCGGGAAGTTCGCCGGCATGACGGTGTACGGCAGGACCGACGCGGGGCTGGCCAGCCATCGGTAGAGGAACTCGGCTTGCAGTCGGGGGGCCACCTGGGCGAGGTCGGGAGCCAGCGAAACGGGGACGGCCTCGCCGGGGGTGTAGTCGCCAATGCGGTGGCATCGGGCACAGTAGGCTTGCGTATCGAGCAACATGCGCATGGCCTCGCCGAATCGCTCGCGGCGGTCCGCGGTCAGCGGCTCGTCGCGCAGCCGGCGGGGCGACGGTGCGCCGGTGTACGGCAATTCCGCGCCCGCGGCGGCCTTGAAGAAATCGACCAGCTTGCCCGCCTCCTCCGGCGAGAGGTGATAGTGCGGCATGCGCAACATCGCTGCCGGCCGGATGACGTACGGGCGCTGCAAATACTCGTGCAGCCAGGAGGGCTGCACCGCCTTGCCCGTGTGTGGAAGTGGCGGGGGCAGCCAGCCCCAGGCTTCCGGGCCGATGGCCTGGGCGCCTGCGGCGCGGGCCTCGGCGAGCGCGGCCGGATAGAGCATCCGTGCCAATTCGCCGCCCCACGCCGGGCGCCGGCGCTCGATTTGATGGTGCCATACCAGGACATCGGCGCCGCCGACGGCAATCGGCTCGCCGGCCAGGACGGCGGGCTCCCACAGCGTGAATGCGTGGAGCAGCAGCTCGTTGCCCTCTTCATCCATGTCGTCGTCGACGATCGCGATTCGGCCCTCGTCGTCCAGGCGCGGCATGCCGGTGAGCGTGGCGCGGGCGAGGCCCCGGTCATCGACGGCCCGCGACGCTTCGATCTCCTCCTGCGAGAAACGCGGCAGGAGCCAGTCGAAGTCGTCGTGTGGCGGAGGCGGGTCGAACCGGTCGGGGTCGTACGCGATCGACCACTGCTCCATGCGCAGCGTGTGGCACTCAGCGCAGGCGAACCGGTCGAGCACGTGGCGCCCCTTGACGACCGCCCGCCGCGGCCCTTCCGGCGCGTGCACGTACGTGGCGCGAGGGGGATCGGCGGTGAGGCCCAGGACGAACGTCATCACGGCCTCGCGCTGCTCGGGCGTGAAGTCGAATTGGCCCATGGTCAGCCACTCGTTGAACGGCTTCCCCGCCGCCTGCCGGTAGTCGAAGCTCCGGGGTTCGCGCAGTTTTTGCCATAGAAAGCCTTCGCGCCGCCGCCGGCGAATGGCTTCGGTGAAGAACGGGGCCGTGTCGTCGGCGACTTCGTCCAGATAGCGATCGATTTGCTCGAAGGCCAACAAGGTTTCGCGTTTGCGTCCCCAGTCGGTCAGTGCCGGGCCGATAGGCGGCGCGTCGTCGAAGCCGGGGATGTCGTGGCAGCCGTAGCAGCCGCGTTTCGCGACGGTGCGTTTGCCCACGTAGCGGAGTTTCTTTTTGAGCGACGGCCGCCCCACGAGCAGTTCGGTATCGCCGCCGAGGGCTTGCGCCTCCGATTCGGAAAGGCCTTCGCGCCACGCCGCAACCGCCGCGGCCTGCGGCATGACGCGCGTCAAATGCTGCAAGACCAGTTCGTCCAGGTCGGCCGGGCGATAGTCGGGCGCCGCCGCGGCGTACGGCGGAACGTCCAGCAGAAACGCCATGACGTCGGCCACCGGGTCGGGGCCTTCCGCGGGCTCGCCGTCAGCCTGCGGCCACCGAACCGGCTCGAGCGGCACGTGGGGCATGGGCGTCCGCGGCGACCGGTGCGTGGGATCGAGCAGCAGGTCTCGCAGCCAGGCTTTGCCCGAGTCGGTCGCGTACTTCGCGCCTATCCGGGAAAGGTCCGGGCCGACGGCCGATTGCCCTTCGGGAAACGCCTCGTGTTGGTGGCAGGCCAAGCAGCCCTGCATCTGGAACAGGTTGCGACCGCGAGCCGGTGAAGCGTCTTCCGCAAATCTCCCGGCCGCCGGCAGCGGCTCGATCGACTCGCTTACCGACCAGAGGTAGGCGACGATCGCTTGAATTTCCACCGGTTCGAAACGATGCGCGTCGTCATGTGCCGGGTCGGTCAGGTGGGCGTGCAGCCCGAACAGCCGCGGCATGCGCGTTTGGGGCAGGAAAAGGCGCGGGTCGGCGGTTCGGTCCATGGCCATCGCCGGCGTGAGCTTCTGCGCGACGTCGCGCAAACTGGGGCCGGCCTTCCGCAGGGTGCCCGGCGGCCCGTCCGTCGCGGCCGCGACGGACGGCTCCAGACGCATGTCGGGCCCGATGCGCCGACCGGCGGCGTCGTACCCGTCGATGTCGTGGCAACCGAAGCAGCCGTTCTCGCGGATCAAATGGTAGCCGGCCAGGAGCCTCGGGGCGGGGGCATCGGGGTACCGGTCGCTCGGTTCCAGGTCGGTGACCTCGTGGTGGCACTGCAAGCAGCGGCTTTCAAGAAAACGCCGCGGAAGCATGGGCCATTCCCAGTGTTCCGTCGGCTGCCAGGCGTGTTCTCGTCGCCAGCGGGTGGCATCGTGCAGGGCGTTGGGCGTGTGCGAAGCCCAACGGAACGACGTCGCGCTGCCCTGCCCGTCGTGGCAGATCGTGCAGCCGAACTCGTCGACCGGATGCGGGCTGTGCGAGCCCAGGTAGAGGTCCAACCTTGGGTGGGAACTGAACGGCTGTGGAAAGCCGCGGTCCGGTTCCGCGATGCCCTGGTGGCAGGTCGTGCAGCGATCGAAGCGAGCCACCCGCTGAAAATGTTAGTCGATGGTCAGATCGGGCAGCCAGATTTGCTCGATTGCCGGGCTCGCGCCGGGCGGGCGGGCTTCCGGCGCATCGTCGGTCAACCGGCGGTAGGCTCGCTGGTATCGCCGCCAAGGGCGCCGGTATTCCTCCGCAACCATCCACACCGTCACGGCAAGCAACACCGCCGCGCTGAGGCACAGCCAAGCGTGCAACGATCGGATACTGCGGAATGTGGCTTCCAGCGGGCGCATGGACCTATGGGCACCAGGGCGGCATACTCACTGCGGGCGGTTCTTGCGCCTTTGTAACACGGATGCCTTGCCTGGGGAAGGACCCATGGGCAGGACGCCGCCCGGAGGCAGCGGGCGCCGGCTCGCTTTTTCGGGGGCCCTTACCCGCGAGGATATTGCCGGCAGTATTCGTACAGAGCCATGGCGGTGGCCGTGGCCACGTTGTAGCTGAGCGGGCGCCCGAACACGGGGATTTCCACCGTATGGTCCAGCAGCGCGAGCACGGGCGGCTCGAGACCCAGCCGCTCATTGCCCACGACCAGAACGGTGCGCCGGGCGAAACGGAAGTCGTAAAGGCACATCGAACCGGTTGTTTGCTCCAAGCCCACCAGTTGGTAGCCTTCGCTTCGCAAACGTTTCAGCACGGGCAGCAGCGTGCGATGATGCTCCAAGTCAAGGGTTGCCTCGGCATCGCGGGCGATGGTCTTGACCAGTTTTGCGGTGCCGCAACAGATGACCCGCCGCACGCCGCAGCATCCGGCCGCCCGCGCTATCCGCGAAAGGTTCACATTGCTGCGCATGGGCGGGCAGGCGAGTACCAATTCGCGCGGCCGGTCCAGCGGCCGTGGCGGCTGATGCCTCAGGTGGATGAACTCCCTCATGTTTTCTCTTTTAGCCCCTTTGTTCCGGATCGTCAAGCGGCCGAAGACAGAGGGCCGGTGACGGGGGCTTTTCTGAGAAGAGGAAGAGACAGAAAGATGGGGACAGAAAGATGGGCCGCCCATTCGCCGTCATGACTCGGGTGGACCCATCGCAAATGATCGATGCACCTCGTGCCTTGATTCTCGCGGGTCCTAACGGATCGGGTGGCAAGAAAAAAAGCTCTTCCGTTTCTAGGTGCAGACAGCTTTGGTTTCAAGGACGGCACACGGCGTGTGCCTACTACATTAGCGTGGCCTGCACCCAGAAACGGAAGAGCCAAAAAAAAGGCCGGCAACGACTTGCCGCGTCCTGCGCGAGAAGGGTTGCCGGCCCTGTGTAGCGAAAAAACGCTACGGTACCTGTACGCGTCTATATTCCGCGCATAAGCTCTCCCATGAGAGCCATTGCGCGATCGGATTTTTTTGCTCAACATCGGGCACCACGCCGTTAGTTCGCGACGAGCCAGCCCCCACCCCGCAGGATGTGGACGAGACGGGCGAGCCCACCATGGCACCGTTGTTACGCTGTGAACTTTGGCGTGAACCAGCGGCCGCGGTCAACAAGAGGAATGAATGGTTCAGGGAAGCCGCTTGACCAAAGTATAGAGATAGTGTATCAGAAAGGGTGTCGCCTGCAAAGTGGTGTCCGGCCGAATTTTGCCGCCGTTCACAGCGGCACCCCGTTTCGCGACGAGTTGGGTTGGGCCGAATTCATGGAAATGCCCTGTTTTCCGCGGGAATTGGGACTATTCCTGTGGGCGGTTATGGCTCGCCGGGGGCTTCCCGCGGGTCCGCGAAACGCGAGAACGACGCCGGGTGGCACCCATGTGAGCCGCTTGGCTTAGCTCCTTGTAGGGAACAATGCGACGTTTTATTGGTTTCTCCATCGCCGTTGCCGCCGTGGCACTGATCATTTGGGCGGTGTCCTTTGGGACCCTGCCGCCGGCCGACTTCACGTTTTGCAACGGCGACGAAATCAAGACGATCGACCCGGCCATTTCCACCGGGCAGCCGGAAGGCCGCATCATTTGGGCGCTCTTCGAGGGGCTGTGTCGTTGGCACCCCGAAACGCTCGAGCCCATCCCCGGAATGGCCGAACGCTGGGACCTTTCCGCTGACAAGCGCACCTACACGTTCTGGCTGCGTCGCGGGGCGCTCTGGTCGGACGGCACTCCGGTTACCGCCCACGACTTTGGCTACTCGTTCCGCCGATTCCTGCACCCGGCCACCGCGGCTGAGTATGGCAAGGAGCTTTGGTACATCGAAGGCGCCCGGGAGTTCACCACCCGCGACGTCAACCTCGGTGATCCGATCGAAATGGAACTGTACGATAGGCCGGAGGACGCGCTGCCGTTCACACCCGGTATTGTCCTTCGCGGCGTCGTGCGCGCGGTGGACTCGGCGACGGCCGATCCGCCCATTTATACCGTGGAAACGGGCGACGGCGTCGGGCGCTTCCAGCGAGTGGCCGAAGGCGCTGCGGCGGAAGGCGTGACCGCCTGCCGGATGATCACCTACGATTTCGAGCACGTAGGGGTTCGGGTTATCGACGACCATACGCTGGAAATCCGCCTGAACCATCCGGTTCCTTACTTTTTGCAACTCATGGGCTTTTACCCGTTCTCGCCGGTCAATCGGCGTTGCGTGGAAACGCACGGCTACCCGGGCTGGACCCGCCCGGAAAACGTGGTGGGCAACGGCGCGTTCCGGCTGAAGTTTCGGCGTGTGCGCGACCGTATCCGCCTGGAAAAGAGCCCGACGTACTGGAACCGCGATGAAGTCACGCTGGAAACGGTGGACGCTTTGGCGGTCAAGTCGGCCACGACGATGCTCAACCTGTACATGACCGGGCAGGTCGATTGGATAACGGCCGTGCCCAACGAGGTCGTGTCGGACCTCATGGCGCGCGACGACTTCCAGCCGACCCCGTTCCTGGCACTGTACTACTATCTGATCAACGTGGAGCAGCCACCGCTGGACGACCGTCGCGTCCGCCGCGCCTTGGCCATGACGATCGACCGGCGCGAGATTGTCGAGCGGGTTACCCTCGCGGGCCAAACGCCCGCCTACAGTCTTGTACCTGACCACATTAGCCGCTACGTCGACTACACGCCGCCGGTTTTCGGCTCGTTCGACCCTGAGGAGGCGCGGCGCCTGCTGGCCGAGGCGGGCTATCCCGGCGGCCGCGGCCTCCCCCGGATTGAACTGCTATACAACACCAGTGAGAGCCACAAGGCCATTGCCGAAGTGATTCAGGCCCAATGGAAGCGGCACCTGGGGGTCGATATCGGCCTGCGCAACCAGGAATGGGGCGCCTACCTGACCTCGCGCCGCCAGCGCCGATACATGATCGCCCGCGCAGGTTGGATTGGCGATTATGTGGACCCCAATACGTTCCTCGACCTGTTTGTCAGCGACAACCCGCAGAACCAGTCGGGCTGGTCTAACGCCGAGTACGACGGGCTGATTCAAGCCGCGCAGCGCGAATTGGACGAGCAACGCCGGATGGAACTGTTCCGCGAGGCCGAGGAAATCGTGCTGAGCGAAATGCCGCTGATTCCCATCTACGTTTACGTCTCCCAGTCGATGGTGCGCCCCTATGTGACGGGCTTCTACCCGAACATCCAGGACATGCACCCGCTGTGGGCCATCGGCATCGACCGGCAGCGCATGAGCGGGCGGGCGGAAGACGCCCGGATGCCCGGCCTGGCTCCCCCACCCCGCCCCCTTTCCCGCACCGATGAGGCCCGCCGATGATCGCGTTTCTGCTGCGAAGGGTTCTGTGGCTGGCGATCACGTTGTGGGTTGTTTTCACGGTGAGCTTCTTCCTGATGCGGGCCGTGCCTGGGGGGCCGTTCAGCCAGGAGCGCGAACTGGAGCCGCAAATCGCCGAACTCATCCAAGAGCGATATCGCCTGGACGATCCGCTTTGGATGCAATACGGGCGCGAACTTTCCGGAGCGCTGCGCGGCGACTTGGGCTACTCGTACCGCAAACCCGACTTCTCCAACGCCGAAATCATTGCGCAAGGGCTTCCCGTCTCGGCTTCGCTGGGCATCGTGGCCCTGGCGTTCGCTCTCGTTTTGGGACTGCCCGCCGGAATCGTCTCCGCCGTGCGGCGGGGCAGCCTGATCGATGCGGGCCTGATGCTGGCCGCCACGATTGGCATTGCGTTGCCGAACTTTGTGATTGCCGGCCTGTTGATCATCCTGCTGGTATTCCTGATTCCGCTTTTCCCCGCCGGCGGCTGGGGCTCGCTGAGTCAACTGATTTTGCCGGCGTTCTGTCTCGGCGCCCCGTATGCGGCATACATCGCGCGCTTGACACGAACCGGCATGCTCGATGTCCTGTCGCAGGACTACATCCGAACCGCTTATGCCAAGGGACTGCCCGGACGGCTCGTGATCGCCCGCCACGCGCTGCGGTTGGCGCTGGTGCCGGTCACGTCATTTCTGGGGCCTGCGGTGGCGGGTATCTTAACGGGCTCGCTGGTCATTGAACAGATATTCGCGATCCCGGGGCTGGGAGCCCACTTTGTCGAAGCGGCCCTGATGAGCGATTACACGCTCGCCATGGCCGTCGTGCTTCTGTATACCGTCCTGCTTTACACCATGAACGTCGTAGTCGACATTTCTTACTCGCTGATCGACCCGCGCGTTGAGCTGGATTAGCCGTTGCGCCGCGGAAACCAACCTGACCGGTCCGTCCCTGTGCTTCCATTCGCATCCGTTGAGTAGCCATCCATGCTCCCGCAAACCAACCCGACCGACTTGGTGAAACCGCCGCGGGGCGTTTCACCCGCTCAAGACGCCTGGCGGCGCTTGCGCAAGAGCTGGACCGCCACAGCCGCACTGGTACTGTTGGTGGGGTTGGGCTTGCTGACCGCCCTGGCGCCGCTTCTGCCGCTCCAGCCGCCGCGGCGTGTGGAAACGCACCGGGCATTTCAGCCGCCTTCGCTTGCGCCGCCGGACATGCCGCTTTTCGCCGCCGGCGCTTCGCCGCGGGCCCGCCGTGCCACCATCGCGGAGGGTTTCGGACGTCTGGATCCGGTCAGTGCGACCCTGTTGGAAGCGCGCATCCTGGTGTTCGGCACCTGGTCCATTCCGTCGCTTTGCGGGACCGACCGCCTCGGCCGCGACCTGCTCGCCCGCCTGGTTTGGGGCGGCCGCATCTCGCTCCTGGTCGGGCTGGTGGCGGCCATGGTATCGCTGGTCATCGGGGTCACCTACGGCGCGGTTTCGGCGTATGCCGGCGGGCGGGTGGACAACGTGATGATGCGCGCGGTCGACATTATGTACTCGGTCCCGTTCATTTTCGTGGTAATCTTTCTGATCACCATTCTCAACGCCGCGGAGCTTCGCGGGGTGCTCGAACGCGATTACGGCGTGGATCGGATGGTCGTCTTTTTCTTTCTCGTCGGCGCCATCTATTGGCTCACCATGGCCCGCGTCGTGCGAGGTCAGGTGCTTTCGCTGCGCAACGAGCCGTTTGTCGAGGCGGCCCGAGCGCTGGGCGCCGGCCACGCCCGCATCCTCTTCCGGCATGTGGTCCCCAACCTGTGGAGCGTGGTCATCGTCTACCTGACGTTAACCATTCCTCGCGTCATGCTGTTCGAGGCGTTTCTGTCGTTTTTGGGCCTGGGCGTCGAGCCGCCCGACGTTTCTTGGGGTCTGCTTGCGAACGAGGGCATTCAGGCCATCACACCCATCCGCATCTACTGGTGGCTGGTCGCGTATCCCGGCCTGGCCCTAGGCGCCACCCTGCTGGCGCTGAACTTCCTTGGCGACGGT
>SKZG01000455.1 GCA_007127495.1 Planctomycetales bacterium | reverse complement strand
TATCCCACCTTGTGAAGACAGGCTGGAAGCCTATCCCACCTTGTGAAGACAGGCTGGAAGCCTATCCCACGTTGGTCGCCGCGGGCAGCAGTTGCGGGAACCGCGTGGCGGCTTCGCGGCGCAGTTTGTCGGGCAGTGTTTGCCGCGGCATGGCCTCGATCTCGGCGAAGCGGCGGTGCGCCGCCCGCAGCGCGCCGCCTTCGGCGTCCTCCAGCGGATAGCGAGCATAAACTTCGCCACGGCTGGGAAGCGGCAGATGGTACATGAAGGTCCTCTGCCGGGAGGCCATCACCTCGCGCACCAGCTCCAGCACGGCGGCGCGCCGCCCCGCGTCGATTTGCGGACCGCCCAGCGTTTGCTTGACCAGGCCGATGTGGGCGTCGTCGAGCACCGCCTGCTCCGGGCAGAAGACGTTGGTCCGCTCGAGCAGCCCGAAGGCGTAGTGGACGTATTGCGCCCCGCCCGGAGGCACCGTGGCATAGGCGAGGAGCTTCTCGGCCGTGGCCTGAATGCCCGGCTCCGATGCGTCGGCCACGCCGGCCGTCGTGTAGCACGGCAACCCGTACCGCCGGGCAAGCTGCGTGCAGTCGAGATAATAGTGCATCGCCTCGGCGGCGGCGTACATGTCGTTGAGGTTGTCCAGCCGGGTGCGCACGGGCACCGCGCCGTACAGAACCGGCGCGCCGGGCGAGGCAAGCTGGTGCAGCGTCACGCCCGCCAGAAGCTCCGCGTTCACCATCGCCACCATGCCGAACTCGTCGAACGGTCCGGTCGCGCCGCCCATGGGACAACTGGAAATCACCAAAGGCACCCCGCGGCGTGCAATGGCAAGGACTTTCGAGGCCGTGTCGTCGACCACCTGCAACGGGCTCTTGATCACGCAGGCGATGAACGACAGGACCGGCTCGCGAGCGAAGGCCTCCGGGCCGCCGGCAATCATCTCGCCCAGGGTCACCACGTCGTCCAGCGCCTCCAGCGCCGTCAGGCCGCCCTGGACGTGCTTGGTCATGTTCCCCAGGCTGGTGAAGAACTGGTTGATGTCCTTGTTCGCCGCCGTGATATCGGCATCCTGGAGATTCACGTTCCGGATGAAGAAGTCAAGATGCTCCAGGTTCTCGCACAGATGGGCGGAGCGGACGAGCCGGGCGATACTGCCCGGCTGCCGGCTGAACCGCGGCACCGCGCCGTCGAACGCCACGTCGAGCCATACGTTCGTTTCCGACCCGCTGCCGAAACGCACCCGCGGCTCCGACGCGTCGAGCACCAGCCGGTTGTCCGGTTCGCGGGCGCCGAGCACGATGGTCGAGGGAGCAGTTTCGAGTGCCTCGTCGATCAGGCGGCCGGGAATACGGACCCGCGGGCAATCGCCGCCGTCTTCGATCTTCGCCCCGGCGGCGCGGAACAGTTCGACCGCCTCGGCGTTGTACGACAGCAGCCCGGGGTCTTCGAGCAGTTCGCGCGACATGCCGTCGATCAACCCGAGTTGATCCTCGGAAAGCCGCTTGTGCGGCGTGACCAGAACTCCTTCACGTTGCGATTGTGCCATTAAATATCCCTCCGAATGGAAGTAAAGCGTTCGAGCACGGCCCGGCGCACCTCGGCCGGCAGCCGGCTTTGACGTGGTTGATTGCGAATACGGTCAACGAATGCCCTGGCCCGGCTCAGTGCATCGCTCCCTTCGACCATGGCATCGCGTTTCTGGCGGTTCGCCAGCTTGGGCACGAAGAACTCGCCGCGCATGTGCCGGACGGTGTGCTCCTCGGCAATGTAGTCGGTGGCCGGCCCTTTTTCGATCATCAACTCGGTGGCGAGGCTTTCGTCCGTGACCTCGATGCCGCGCAGCACCCGCTGGCACATGCCGAGAATCTCGTTATCGACCACCAGCTTGTCGTACGCGACGGTGAGGTCGGCCTCCATGAGGCCGGCGATGTCGTGAATATAGTTCGCGCCGCTCATGGCCACGAGCAGGCTGGACATGGCGCTCTCATAGGCGGCTTGCACGTTCATTCCCTTGGCATCGGTGGTGCCGCCGGTGGAGTAGACGGGCAACTGGAAGTGTTGGGCCATTTGCGCGACGGCGGCGTTGATCATCGCCCGCTCAATCGCCCCGCCCACGTGATCCATCGACTTCAAATTGGTAATGGACCCGACACTGCCGCAGATACCCGGCGCCCCTCGCTTGGCCGCCTGGATCATCGCAATGCCGCCGAGGGTTTCCGCCACGTGCGTGAGCACGTTTCCGGCCAGCGTCACCGGGGCGGTGGTGGCGCAGATGGGCTCGGTGGGCACGACCACCGGCAGGCCCTTCTCAGCGAGGAAGCACGCCATTTCGCCGTAGTGGTCGTCGATCTTGAACGGGCTGATGATGAGTGTGATGAACGAGACGAACGGCCGTTCGCGCAGCGCGTCGGGGCCGCCGGCGATCAGTTCGGCCATTTCCACCGCCTGCCGGCATCCCGACAAGGAGTAGACGCCCCCCATGACGTGCCGCGTGGTATTGTCCAGCGCGTGGAAGAACCGGTTGACGTCGATGTCGTCGTTGCATTCAATTTCGTTGGGAAACACGTTGATGGTAAACAGGTGGATATTCTCCAACTCCTCGACCATCCGGGCGTTGAGCACCACGTCGGCCGAGGTCGACGGCCGCCGCTCGCCCGTGTCGGGGTCCATCACGTAAATGGCCGTCCCTCCCGTGCCGTAGTGGACGCGACTCTTCTCCAGCACCACGTCGGGCGAGTCGCCGCGGCCGTAAAGCGTGATGGACGAGGGGTTTGACGCCACCGCATCCTCGACCATCGCGCGCGGCATCCGGACGAGGGCCGTTTCTTCGTCCACCTCGGCCCCCGCCGCGCGCAGTCGTTCGCGGGCCGTCCGGTTGTAAACCGCCATACCGGACCGCGCGAGGATATCGAACGCCGCGTCGGCAATCCGCTTCACGTCGGTTTCGGTCAAAGGCTGATACAGGGTCGATGACAAGCCGGGTTGTTCGTGAATAAGCTGGTTCAAATGTCTCTCCTGGGTTGATGCTTCGGACGATGGCGTGGGTGAACCCGGCCGCTGTCGCGTCCGCAGCCACCCACCCTACGTCAAATACTCCGATCCTCAATCAATGCTTCCATGCCGCCGGCGGCGAACGTTTCGGCGACGTCGTCGGCCGGGCAACGGCCGATCTGCAGTCGCTCCTCGAACGGTTCCAAGAAGCGTTCTTCGCCAAGTTTGCGCCGCTTGAGTCCGTCGCGGGCGACGGCCAGCATGTGCCGCGCCGGCTCGGCCACGGACCGGCCGTCGAGTTGCCCGGCCAGCCCCCCGCGGCACGCGCTTTCCCGCGCGGCGCGCAAGGCGTCCCAATCGTACTTCTGCAACTCCTCCTCGGCTTCGTCGAGCGCGGAAACGAGTCCGAGGGTCAGCGCCGCCGGGGCCGTCAACGCGTCCGCCGGCTGCTGGTCGAATACCCGGTTCTCCACGGTGAAATACCGCGAAATGCGCGCCGTGTACCAGTAGCACGAATTGTGCAGGTCGAGGTCTTCCGGCGCCGGGGCGAAGCGCAACGGGTTGCCGTCCAAGTCGTACCCTTCGGCCGTGGCTTGGGCGTAGTAGTCAGCGAACGAGTCGTATTGCGTCAGCACGATCGGCATGCCGTCGCGCTTCACGTAAATGGGCCGCATCCGGGCGATGCAGTCGGCATAGTGTTCGAGCGAGGTGAACGGCTCGAGCGGAACTCCGCTCCGATCGCGGGCAGGCTCCCACCAGTCCCACAGCATCTCGGAAACGGCCTTGTAATGAACGTCCAACTTGCCTCGCCACACATTCGAATGCGCCGCCAGCGCAATTTGCGGGCCGGCGAAACCGCAAAGCACGTTCACCGCCCGAACCGCTTCCTCGATTCCCACGCTCACGTGCACGTGGCTGCCCGCGTTCACGGTGAACAAATGCACGTCGTCGCCGGCCTCTTTCGCAATGCACCGGTTCGACGGAACCGCCTTGTCCCACACCGAGGTGCGGACCTTCTTCAGCAGCAGCCCCTTGCCGGGCGCGGTAACCGGGTGGATACCGTAGCCCAGGAAACGCACCTCGTGCCGGTCGGCGAACGGGGCCAACTCGGCCCGCAACAGCTCGAGCATGTGATCGAGGTGGTTCAAGTCGGCCACGTGGGCCAACGAGAACTCCGTCTTGCAGTAGCCGGTCTCGCAGCCGGCCACGTGATCGTTCTGCTCGCCCGGCCGCGTGCAGCCGACCACCCGGCCCGTGACCGTGTCGGTTACCGGCTGCCATCCGCGCCCGGCCAGGTACGACCAGAGCGCGTCGATCGTCTCGCGCTCAGCGGCCGAGCCGTCGAGCTGCACCAGCGGGAACTTCAGTTCCGCGCCGATGCGGCGAGTGCCGTCACGGCGGCCGGCCAGGGAGCGTTGGAATTGGTCGGTGAAGTGGTCTTGGATGCGTTGCAGCATGGTTCCCCTATTTCGTGCGCGACGGGCCCATGATATGGCCGCGCCCGCGAATCACGAATTTGTACGTGGTCAGTTCCTCAAGCCCCATGGGACCGCGCGCGTGCAGCCGATCGGTCGAGATGCCGATCTCCGCGCCCATCCCCAGCGATTCGCCGTCGCAGAACATGGTCGACGCATTCACCAGCACCACGCCGGAATCGACTCTTTCGGTAAATCGTTCGGCGGCGGGCAACCGGCCCGTAACGATGACGTCGGTATGATGCGAGCCGAACCGGTTGATGTGGTCGATCGCCTCCTCCACGCCCGGCACCACGCGAATCGACACGATCAGGTCGAGGTACTCGGTGCGCCAGTCGTCGTCGTCCGCCGGCTCGACGCTGGGCGCCGCTTCCCGGGTGCGCGGGCAGCCGCGTACGGCAACCCCTTCGCGCTGGAATGCCTCGACCACAGCCGGAAGGTGCTCGGCGGCGGCCTCGGAAACCAGCAGGGTTTCCATGGCGTTGCACACTTCGGGCATGAGGCATTTCGAGTCGAGCGCGACGTCGAGCGCGGCGCGCAAATCGAACTGCTCGTCCAGATACACGTGGCACACGCCCTCGTAATGCTTGATGACGGGTATGCGCGACTGCCGCGCGACGGCCTCGACCAGGCCCTTGCCGCCGCGCGGGATGACCAGGTCGATCCACCGGTCGAGCGACAGCAACTCGTGGACCATCTCGTGCGATCCGCCGACCACTTGCACGGCGCCCGGCGGAAGGCCCGCCTCGGACAGGGCATCGCGCCAAAACTGCCCGAGCAGGGCGTTGCATTGCCGGGCCTCGGAGCCCCCGCGCAAAATAGCCGCGTTGCCGGCCTTCAGACAGAAGGCCCCGGCGTTGACGGTCACGTGCGGGCGCGCCTCGAAGACGTTCAGCACCACACCCAGCGGCACCCTCACGCGGGCTACGTCCAGGCCGTTCGGCCGCCGTTCGGTCCGGATGGTTTGGCCCACCGGGTCGGGCAGCGCCGCAATCTTGCGTAGCGAGCGGACCCGGCCGGCGATCTTCGGCTCGCCGAACCGCAATCGCTTGACGAGGTTCTCGGCAACGCCGTTCTCACGCGCGGCCGCCAGGTCGGCCTCGTTCGCGGTGGTGACTTCGTCGCGGCACCGTTCCAGGCGGTCGGCCATTGCCAACAGTACCGCGTTCTTCTGTCCCGCCGACGCAAACGCCAGGGATTGAAAAGCATCGCGGGCCGTGCTGGCAATCGTCTTTGGGTCGGTCGATTGCTCAGGCGGCGGTTGCAAGTTCATCGGGTCCTCCAGGGGTTTTCGAGGCTTAACGAAACGATTCAGGCTCGTAGGGCGGGCCGTGCCCGCCGCAAGGACGTGTGTTGCGACAACCGGCGGGCCCAGCCCGCCCTACCTAACTTCACGGCGCACGCTCGAAGCGCGTCGGCCCGTGCGACCGATGCCCTGCCGGGCACTAAACAGTCGGCTCGCACATGGGCCAGGCGATGATGCTTTCAATTTGCACCCGCCTGGGCGCGGCGACGCAAAGCAGCGCCATCTCGGCCAGATCCTCCGGCTGGAGGCGCTCCTCCCGGGGCCAGGGCAATTCGCTGCCCGCCAACTCGGCCCAGGGGGTATTGACCGCGGCCGGGCACAGCACGTTCACGCGGATTCCGTGGGTGCGCACCTCCTCGTACAGCGAGCGGCTGAAGCCGAGCACGCCCCACTTCGCCGCCACATATGCCGCGTAATTCGGGAAATGCCGCACCGAGCAAATGGAGCCGAGGTTGATGATCTGCCCCTGCCGCCGCTCGATCATGTGCGGCAGCACGGCCCGGCACCCGTAGCAGACGCCCTTCAGGTTGACGTCGATCTGGAAGTCGAAGTCGTCGGGCGTCGACTCGGCCACCGTTTTCGCCAGTGCGTTGCCGGCGTTGTTCACGAGAATATCGACCTGCCCAAACTGCCGCACGGCGGCGTCCATTAAGGCTTCGACCTGCCGGTAGTCGGTCACGTCGGTCGCGCAAGGCAGGGCTTCGACGCCGTCGGCGCGCAGGGATTCGGCAAGTTCGTGGAGCTTTGCTTCACGACGGGCAGCCAGCACTATGCGACTTCCCGCGGCGGCAAATCGGCGGGCTATAGCAGTTCCAATCCCGGACGAAGCGCCTGTCACCACGGTAACTTTTCCGTTCAGATCGAAATCCAACTGCACAATAAGCTGCCCATCTCCTTGTGTAGCACGACCCGCCAGGGCGACGTGAACCATCACCCGGTCCGGCCGAACATGCCTGGCGCCACGGGCATACAAGGCTTGCCCGCCGCACCACCGGCGTTCGCCGTGAAAGCCGGCCCCCTCGGGAATTGCGTGAGGCCGAGCGTGAAAACCGCCATTCTAGCATCCGCCCCAATCGTTGCCAATGGGGGCACGATGGGGGCACGCGATACGCCTCTACGTGAGTAGCTTTTCCTGCCCGGGGAAACAGGGGATGGTGGACGGGCCGCCATCAGCCGCCACGCGCTAGCGTCCGGTTTTCCACATTCGACCCCCAGGCGGATGGTGGATGTGCCACGATCAGCCGCCACGCGCTAGCGTCCGGTTTTCGTCTTTCGCCATTCGACTTTTGGGTGTCAATTTTTCCGTTTTCCACATTTAACCCCCCAATTTTACTAAGTTCGTGGCATGTCAAGGCTCTGTTCAGGGCGGTCCGGAAAGAACATATACTGATGTACACATGCCCAAGTTTACCAAATCCGACGCCCGATTGCAAGGCGCAAAAACAGGCCAGGGGGAATATGGTGGATGCGGGTAGATTTCTGATTTCCGACCTCCGACTTCCGACTTCCGATTTCTGGCTTCCTTCGTCATTCGGCTTTCGACATTCGTTGCTACTCCGGTCCCGTTGGTCTTGCCAAACCTCACCGTTGTGCTACTGTGATGGAATGGGAGCGCCGACACGGGCAGCGCGGGGCGGGCACGCTGATGACGTTCTCAGTCGTGCCGCCGCACCATCCGTCGCGCCGCCCGGCTTGCCGTCCCGACTGGACACGACGTAGCGCCGCCTGAGCGCAAGCGTGAGTCTACCCCCAAGGCCAGCCAGCCTGGAAACGGTACCGGACACCTTTCATTTGGGCTCTTCCGTTTCTAAGTGCAGACAACCTCTGTTTCAGGGACGGCACACGGCGTGTGCCTACTACAGTGAAGCGGCCCGCACCTAGAAACGGAAGAGCCTTCATTTGCCCAGTCTGCAGGCTAAACCGTTGCGGTTACCAGCACCTCCTCGCCCAGCATGTCGACGACCTTGACGGCAACGGTTGTTTCGCGGGCAGGAGCGGGCAATTCGTACTTTCCTCCGACGAGATCGGTCTTCCGTTCGGGCACGTCCGCCAGCACGACGTTGAACACGGCGCCGTTGTAATCGGCGTCGATGTAGACGCAATCGACCATCGCCCGCCAGTCGTCGATCTTCGGCGAAAGGATGCCCGCCTGCTGCTGCAAACGCTCGACAATCGTGGGCGAAATGAAGTCCTGGATTTCGACCGCAATGCGGCTTTCGTCGCCATGCCGGACGCGCGACACCTTCACGCGCGCGGCGGCCGGCTCGTGCTGGATGAACCGGCCGTACTTCGGATCGGTGCGCAGCTCGATGGCCTCGATCTTATTGACGGCGGCGGCGCCCTTGCGCATTCGGTTCCAATCGTCCACCCACGCCTTCGCGGCCAGTTCCATGCCCAGGCATACGACGACGATGCCGCGGTCCTCCTCGGGGCGGGCGTCCAGTTCCCGGCGTATTTCTTCCAGGTCCAGCGGCGTGAGCGGATGGCCGAAGGGGATGATCTTCACCAGCCGCTTGCCCATTGTGCCGTCGAAGAAGCTATCGGAACGCATCCGCTCGATGCCGACGTGTTCGCAGGCGAGGTTGACGGCTTCGTTGTGCTGGATTTGCAGGTCGTAGTCGTTCACGCGCCAGGCGGAGAAGCCGAATGCGCAGGGCTTTGGCGGCGGCGCTTCGTCTTCCTCGGCCGTGTCCATGAGCTTGCCCTGCCGCGCGTCGGCAGCCGCCTTGCGGGCGTCGTGGATTTGCCCGGCAATGATGCCGCGCAACCGCTTCACGGTGATCTGAATCGCGCCCTTATTGATATCGCAGCCGATCCACCGCCGGCCGAGCTTCTGCGCGACGGCGGCCGTTGTCCCACACCCAAGAAAACAGTCAAGCACGAGGTCACCGGGGTTGCTAGAAGTTCGTATAATCCGATCCACAAGC
>SKZG01000507.1 GCA_007127495.1 Planctomycetales bacterium | reverse complement strand
AGCCAGGGGAACAAACGGAACCAGGCTGCCGTACGTCACGCCTGTTTCCAAGACGGCGACAAGCTGCAAGGTGCGTGTCCCCTTTTTCGGACAGGCTCCCGCCTGTGGCGTTTTCGTGTGACCTTCCTAGCTCGTTCTACCTGAAAATAGCTTCCCGTGGACAAATTTCAACGACGGCGTGCCCCGCGGGATTATCTGGCTCGGCGGGAGCAATGGCGCCTGCTATTTTTTGTGATGGCTCTGGGACTGCTGGCTTTTCTCGCCCGCGAGATTCGTCATGGTGCGGGCTTGGGCCGCGCGTTGCAGGGCATCTTCAGCAGGGCGGCCGAGGATGATATCCCTCGTGGAGAGGAGGTCGATACCCGCCTGAAGCCGCCTAATCAGGATGAGGGGATCCCTGGTGTCTTCCGATCGCCGCGCGACGTCGAGCCACCTACTGAGCCTCGCGATGAGTATTTTCCAGGCCTGAAGGCAGCCTACCTCGATACGGTTCGCGACGACACATTTTTCCGCGCCGCAGATCATGACGGCTGGTTTCATCTTCTCGATATACTTTCCAGCGCCGAGCCGGCCGAGTTGGAAGACGCGTCCAGGGGGCGTGTCAGTTTTGCACAGCTTTTCCAGCAGTCGGCTGATTATCGCGGGCATGTTGTTCGACTGCAGGGCACGGTGCGTCGGGCATTCCCGCTACGGCCGCCGAAGAACGACTACGGGATCGACCGGTACTATCAGCTTTGGCTGTTTCCGGACGACAACCCCTCCTTGCCGGTGATCCTCTTTTGCTTGGAACTTCCCGAGGGTTTTCCGACGGGAATGACGTTGGTCGAGCGTGCGGCGGTGGTCGGGTTCTACTTCAAACGACTGGCGTACGAGGCTAGCGACACATTGCGTACGGCGCCCACCGTGCTCGCCCGTGGCATTCGGTGGCAAAAAGCAGCTCCGGCCGCCCCCATCGGTCCGCCTGAGCCGGGATCACCATGGAGTGTGTTCGCAGTTGCCGCGTTGTTTAGTGCGATCTTGGCAGCTTACATTTACTGGCGGACTCGGCTTACCCGCCCAAGCCCGGCTCGTTCAGCCACCGAGGCAGACCGCCATTAGTGTGTGTTGGGACGCCCTTGTCCGTCCGCCCTGCGCGGCGGTATCGTGTTCCGTAAAGAAAGGATTAGTGACTGTGGTTCGGCATTGGATTGCTTTCGTTTTGATCATGTCCCCTGTGGCATGTTTCGCGCAGTCCGAGGAGGAACGGTCAGTCTCTCCGCGGCCCGCGGGAGACGACGTCGCGCCGGAATCGCAGGCGACAAACGGCGGTGCGTTGGACGTCGCGTCGGAACCGGACGGTCCCATCACCGGTTCACGCGACCTTCTTCGCCGCTTCGGCATTGACGACAGCCAGTTTGCTCGCCTAACTGATCATCGGCCGTTCGGACCCGATGAAGAGGACCTTGCACTTCGAGTGATGTACCGGCTCGGCCGGTTCCGCTTGGTTGACGTCGAGCACTGGGCGCGACCGCGTTTCCCCGTCGACGAGGTCTTTCCCTCGCCGGAAAGCTCGCGCGGCGAACTTTTCTGGTTGGCGGGGCGTGTTACCGAAATCGAGAAGCTGGAGCCGGCTCCGGAAGTGGCTGAGCGCTTTGAATTACCCGCCTATTACGTGTGTACGCTCCAGATGCAACCGCAGGGGCAGCCGGCACAGGTAATCGTCCGGGATATCCCTTTGGAGTGGAAGATCAAAGAAGGCCCTTTGGACGAGCGAGCGGCAGCGTACGGCCTCTTTCTGAAATTTGGCGGTGCAAACGCTTCCGAAGCATCGCCCGTGTTCGTTGCCCGTCGGATTGCCTGGCACCCTTCTACCCTGCTCGGCAGTTTGGGGATGGACGCTGGCCTTCTGGAAGACATCCGGAACCGGCGGCCTCTGACAGCCCATGACCGCGAGGCGTTCTATCAACTTCTGGCAGCGGTGGGCCGGGCCAAGCCCGGACAGCTTTCACGCGCTGCCCGGCAATCGCTCGTCGAGGCGCACGAGTCCAGGACATGGACCACCCGCCAGGGGCAAACTCGTTGGTCCGTCGTCCCGCTGTTCAACGAACCTGAGCGACAGCATGGCGTTTTGGTGGAGTTGGAAGGCACCGCGCGCCTCGCGGAGCGTATCGACGTGCGCGACCCGGACATTGTGGCCCGATTCGGAATCGACCACTACTATCAGATTGCCCTATTCACGCCGGATTCTCAGGGCAACCCGCTCTGGTTTTGCGTACGCGAATTGCCCGAGGGAATGCCGCTGGGGGCCGATGCCGAGTTCGCCGAGCATGTTCGTATTGCCGGATTTTTTTTCAAGACGTGGGCGTATCGGCGGGGGAGAACGCCGCAGGAGATTTCAGCCGGGGAGACGGGCCCTTGGCAGTTGGCGCCGCTTCTGATCGGCCATCGCGCCGTTTGGTATCCGACGGCTATCGACCGGCCGAATCCCTATATCGGCGCCATTGCAGGCGGGCTTTTCGTGCTGACACTTGCGGGATTGTGGATTGCCGCGTGGCGGTACAGTCGTGGCGATCGCGAGTTTCACGAGCGAACAATCGCCAAGGAATACTCCATTCCATCCGGCGTTTCGCTGGACGAAATGGGGCTTGAAGCTTCGCCTCAGCCCGATTTTCGCCATTTGGCTGAGTCGGATACCGGCCCCTCCCATGTCGTTTCCAGCGGCGATGAATAATCTTTTCGAAATAGGCCCCCTGCGATTGACACGGGCATCCCGTTTACGGTAGATTCGTAGGACCTTGCATGAGAATGCCGGGGCCTGCCAGCATTGCTATCTCTTTCGCCGCACGTGTCACGCCAAGTGGACTCTCCGACATGGACCGCACTTTCTTAGCCAAGCCTGCCGCAACCACACCCGCCTCAAAACCGTTTGAGCTTCAGTCCGGCGTCTATTCGGAAGCGAGCGGCGATACCCCGTGCGCCCTGCTCGCGCCGATGCACTACGAACCGGGCTATGCCTATCCATTGATCGTATGGCTTCATGGTTCCGGGACCGAGGAGCGGCAGTTGCTGCGCGTCATGCCTCTGGTAAGCATGCGGAATTACGTGGCCGTGGCCCCGCGTGGAACGTTTTGCGAAGACGGGGACAGACCGGCTCGGGGTTACCAATGGCAGCAGACCGAGCAACACATTGTGCTGGCGGAGCACCGCGTGTTCGAAAGCATGGAAACGGCCTGCTCGAAATACCACATTGACGAGCGACGTGTTTTCCTGGCCGGGTCCGACTCCGGCGGCACGATGGCTTTGCGCATTGCTCTCGCGCATCCGTACTGTTTCCGCGGCGTCATCTCGCTGGGCGGCCCGCTGCCGGCCGGGCGCACACCGTTCGGAAGTTTGGCGGAGGCGCGGCGCCTGCCCGTCCTCGTGGCCGCAGGCCAGCGGAGCACCGCTTGCCCGCCGGAACTTCTGTGCGACAGCTTGCGGCTTCTGCACACCGCCGGCATGGCCGTCACGTTCCGCCAGTACCCTGGCGATCAAACACTCAGCCCGCAAATGCTGGCCGACGTCGACCGGTGGATGATCGAGCAAATCACCAGCCCACGGCCGGACCGGGCTTGTTCCGATGCCGATTGACCCTGTTCTCAAAACGTGTCCGGATTGGTTCCGTGCCATGCGGCCCGGCACCCGAGGTTGCGCTGCAGGGGGCCTTGCGCTGGCCGTGCCGGTGTTTTTGACGGCCCTCGGTTGTCAATTCTTGGGACGCGAGGGCCCCGTGCCCGAATCGCTCGTGATGAGCCGGCAATTGACTCAGCAGGGGGTTGCCGCGTTGGAGCAAGGCCAGCCGACACGCGCCGTGCAATCGCTGGCCGACGCCGTGCGGACCAGCCCAGTCGATCCGGACGCACGCCGACACTACGCAGAGGCGCTCTGGCAGGCCGGCGACCGAGGGCAAGCCATCGCGCAAATGGGTGAGGCGGTGCGGCTGACTCCAAGCGATGCCTCGGCGCGAGTTCGCCTCGCGGAAATGCAGCTTGCCGCCGGCGACGTGGAAGCGGCGCGGCGGAACGCCGCCGAGGCGATCGACCGGAACCCCAAGCTGGCGGCCGCGTGGGCGGTCCGCGCCCGCGTCATGCGGGCCGTCGGCCAGCCCCGCCGCGCACTGGCCGATTGCCATCGCGCGCTGGCCCTCGCCCCCGACGACCGCGAGTTACTGATGATGACCGCCGAGTTGTACCGGCAACTGAACCAGCCGCAGCGGGCATTGGGCACGCTACACACCCTGGCTGACACATACCTGCCCGGCGAGGAGCCCTACGAAGTGCTCATGCTCCAGGGATACGCCTATGTGGCGCTGGGCCGGTACGACGACGCGGTGCGCTCGTACCAGGCCGCGCTGATGCTCCAACCCGCTTCACCCGAGGTGCTCTACCACTTGGCCGAAGCGGAACTGAAGGCCGACCGCCCGGTCGAGGCCGCCGCCGCGGCCCGGCAGGTACTGGCCCTGCGGCCGGAACACCGCGAAAGCCTCGCGATCCTCCGACAGGTCGAAATCGTCGCGGCCGAAGGCGACCAGTACCGGCGATAACTCATCCTCACTCGCAGGCTTCCAGCAGCTTCCGGCGGGTGGAAACCTCCGGGTGGTCGGCGGCGAGGCGCTCGATGGCGGGAATGCTGTCGGGGTCGGCGATCTTCACGAGCGCTTCCGCTGCGGCGTAACGCGTGTCGACGGCGTTCTCCATGCAGCCGGCGGCTTCCAGCAGCGCGGGAACGGCCCGGCGGTCGCCGATGCGCCCCAGCCCGTACGCGGCGGCGGCGCGCCAGGAGGGCGTGGCCTCCATCTGCAGCAGGTGGATGTTGGGCTCAGCGGGGTCGGGCCGGCCATGCCGTCCCTCGTTCAACTCCGGCGAAAGCGACGCCAGGAGCGTATCGACCGACGACGGATCGCCCAGGTTGCCCAGCGCCCGCCCCAGGAAGAACAGGACCCAGTGGCGCCGCGGCAGTTTCACCCGGAAGACCTTCGGGTTGTCCAGCCTGCGGGGGAACGTCTCCTCCGGCTGGGCGCGGTAGCGCTCGTACGCGGCGAGCAGCGCGGGGTTGTAGCGCAGGTCGCGGCAAGTGGAAGCCAGCACCTGCGCCGCCCGGTTCTCGGCGCATGGATGTCCGGCCCAGGCGTTCACCGTCGTGCTCACCGCCGCCTGCAATTCGTCGGAGGCTTCCGCGTCGGGCTCGCCTAAGATGGCCAGGCAGGTGGCAATCAGCTCGTCGCCCCGCCCGCTGCGGCGGATCACCCGCCCGGCCAGCAGCTCGTAGGTGTCGGTTTCGAGGTACAAGGCGCGGTCGGGATCGGTTGGGATCGACCGGATGATGTGCGGTACGATGGGCGCCGCGCGGGTTGAACCTATGCGGTCCAGCGCTTCGATGATCCGGGCATGCACGGGCGACGAGTGGCAGGCGTACAGCGCCGGGTGGTCGCTGTACCAGCCCACGTAGGTCGAGTAGCAGCCGAGGCGGGCGAACGTGTCGATCAGCACGGTCTCGGCCTCCGGCGTGCCGATCCAGCCCAGCGCCTCGGCGGCCGCTTCGGCGAGGAATAGGTTGCCGGTTTGCGGCTCGATGTGGTCAGCCAGAATCTGCCGCAGCAGCGGGACCGCCTCGCCATCGCTCAGATAGCCCAGCGCTCGGGTGGCCACCTGCAAAGTCCGGGGGTTCATGGGCGATTCGGCGTGGAAGGTGAACCGGTCGGTGCGGTTGTTATTGACGAACCGCGGGTACGGGTTGTTGTCCTTCTCGCGGGCGACGTAGGCGCGCAGAGCCTTGCGCGCGGCGTCGCCGCCAATGTGACTCAGGGTCCGCATCGCCTGCCGTTGGGTCACGCGGTCCACACTGCCAATCTGCGCGATCAACGCCGCCTCGATTTCGGACCACGGATTCGCCTTCAGCCAGGTGCGCCACGCGGCGGCTTGGCGGCGCCGCGCGGCGGCGTTCGCAGGCAGGTCGACCGGCTCGGCGTGGGCGGTGAGGTTCTCCAGGGCCACGGCCGCCGCCTGCGCGACGTTTGGGTCAGAATCTTCGAGCAGGCCGAGCAGCGGAAGCACGCTCTCCCGCGTGCCGCAGGCGGCCAGCGCCATCGCGGCCGCGACGCGCACCTCGCGGCTGCGGTCGCGCAGCGCGGCGGCCAGAGCCGGCGCCGCCGCCCGGTCGCGGAACAGGGCCAGCCGATTGGCAGCGGCAATCCGCACGCACTCGTCGTCGTCTTGCAACTTCTCAACCCACGCCGCCGTTTCGTTCCGGCCCGGCTCCAGCGCGGCGCCGCTATCGCGGTACAGGTTCAGTGAGGCGGTTTCGCGGAAGCGTTCGAACTGGAGGTCCATCATACCGGAAACGCCGGAGTTATTACCCCGCCACCGGTGCAGCCCGCCCCGGTCGAGCAGCCGGAGCGGCTTGGCAAGTTGCGCCTCAGCCAGCCGGCTGTCGACGGGCGGAGCGGTGCGCCGGGGTTCGTGGCAGCCCACGCACGAGCGCTTCTCGCCCGGACGGACGTAAATCCACGACATCTCGTTCAGCTCCGACCGTCCCTCGGCGTCAATCGCTTGCAGCGCGATTGGCACGTCGGCCGGCACCTCGACGGAGAACGAGCCGTCCGGCGCGATGGGCACCGTGCCCAACTCGGTCACCTCTTTCCCCTGATGCACGAAGTCCCAGTGCGACGACCGTATGCTGACGCCGCGGGACCGAAGCACGCGAATCGCGCGAATCTGGCCCCAGTCGGCCTGTGTCTTCCGCGTGATGTGTACGTTTTGGGCGTACAGGAACCCGGTGGCGCTGGGCAGGCCGGCTTGCGAACCGTCCACCGTATCAGGCAACACCGGGGGGCGCGGGCGCGCTCCCACAAAGACGGGCGAGTGGATGGGCGTATCGTCCGACTCGTAGATATTCACCATCCGGTTGTCGGCGGGATCAAGCACGGCCAGCACGCGGCTGCGCCGGTCGTTGCCTTGATGATGGAGCACGGTGACGAGCAATCGCCCGTCGGGCATCGGGGCCAGGTCGCCCAGCCCGCCGGGAAGCCGGTGGAACGACGGCTCGGCCCCGCTCGGGTTGGCTACGAAATTGCCGCGGTTGGAGATGACCGCCAAGCGTCCGTCGGGCAGTGGCGCCGGGCTACCGTAGCCCAGCAGGCGAAGCCGATGCCCGTAAACCGCGCCCGTGTCGGTGCCCACCTCGGTGTGGCCGGCTGTGCCGTCGGGCCGGAACGCGTGGATTTGCGTTTCCACCTTTGCGCGGCCGAAGAAGTTGTCGCTGCGCACGAAGGCAATCCGCCCGTCGGCCATCACGGCCGGCTCGTTGTCGAAGATGGGCGTGTGGGTTATCGGACGGATATTGCTTCCGTCGGCCTCCATGACGAACAGCGCCCGTGAGGGCGCTCCGTGATACTCCTCGAAGGTGCCGATGCGGGTCGAGGTGAACACGATCCGCCCGTCGGGCAGTTCGGCCGGGTCAATGTCGTGGAACGGGCCATGGGTAAGCTGCTGGGGCGCGCCGCCCTTGACAGGCACTCGGTAGATGTGGAAAAAGCTCGTGCCCTCGGGCGCCATGGCCACGAGGATCGACTTGCCGTCGTAGGTAGCGCTCGGCGAGCCGAGGACGCCCTGCCCCGCGTCGACCAGCACGCGCGGCTTGGCCTTCGGCCCTGCGGGATCGAGCAACATCAGCTTGCGGCCGATTTTTGATGGGCAGGGCAGGTCGAACATGGTGTACGCCCGGGTCCAGTCGCCGATGCGGAACTCGATGCCCCAGGCCTCGCCGCGTAGCTTCTTGTAAATACTGCAATCGTCTGCGACGAAGGCGACGGCCTTGGGCCAGTCGAAACGGGCGTCGACGCGGCTGAGCGCCAGACGCACCGGTAAGGAGCCCAAACGCCGCCCGCCCGCCGAGCCCTTGTACTCGAGGCTCCCCCAGGGCGCCATGCCCATTCGTCCCAGCGCCGTGGCGGCCACCCATTGCTCACCTGCTTCA
Organism: Planctomycetales bacterium; assembly: GCA_007127495.1. Taxonomy (GTDB): domain Bacteria; phylum Planctomycetota; class Planctomycetia; order Pirellulales; family Thermoguttaceae; genus PWXP01. The sequence goes on along the minus strand of SKZG01000507.1, from coordinate 731 downwards.
TACTCCGGGAGCGAGTATTCTTCCGGCTCGGCCTCCGAAGTGGTCGCCCGCCAGGTGGCGTCGGTCACCAGTTCAAGCGGCTCGGCGCCGTCCCTGTCGACCCGCAGCGCCGCAACGACGCCGCGGCTGCCGCCGAGGCATAGCCCGCGAATGCCCAGCACGTTCCGCCCCTGCTGCAAATGGTCTTTGACGTCCCACCGCTCGATGGAATTCCAAATCTCAGGGCCGGGTCCGATGTCATAACCCACAAGCGCCCCGTTGACGTACAGTTCGTACCCGTTGTCGGCTGTAATGAGCACGCGGGCGGCGGCCGGTGGGTGGTTAAGATCGAACTCGACGCGGAACTCGACCAAGTCACTCTTCATATCGCCCCAGATCCAGGAGGCTTTGTCGATGGCCGGCAGCGGTTGGGTCGGGGACGCTTCGCCACGGCCCTGCCCCGGCACCATAGCAAAAGCCAAAAGACTGGTCGCGGTCGCAATCCAATGACGCACATTCGATCGGGTCTTGGTTTTCATAGCGGTCATGGGGGGGGCTCCTGAATGGTGGTTCCGCGAGCTGAGCGGGACGTGGGGTGGTCGGATTTGTCGCCGGAGGGCAAAACCTATGTCAGTGTTAATATACGCCTGACGCTGCGTGTTTGCAAGTGACGCCTGCCAACTAGGGGACATCGGCAGGGGCCGGGAACTATTCCGGTGCTCGGTCCGTCGAAGCAACAGGCCGCGTGCGGT
>SKZG01000349.1 GCA_007127495.1 Planctomycetales bacterium | reverse complement strand
TCGGAAAGCGCCGAGATTGTCGGCTTCTGCAGTGCCGGCAGCAGCGAGAGCACTTTGGGAAGCTTTGCACGCGGCACGTTCATCATCAAACCCACTTTCCCCTCGGCTGCCATGGCGCCGGCCAGCATGAGTGCTACGTCGTCAATCTTCTGCCGTTTCCAAGGGTCGCTCTGGTAGGCCTGGCGGTTGGCGATCAAGCGGGGGGTGCTTTCAAGCACCTGATCGACAATTCGCAGGTTGTTCGCCTTCAGCGAGCTGCCCGTTTCGGTCACCTCGACGATGGCGTCGGCCAATTTCGGGGGCTTCACTTCCGTGGCGCCCCAACTGAACTCGACGCGGGCGGTCACCCCGTGCCGCTGGAGATATTGCGCGGTCAGCCCGACGGCCTCGGTGGCGATGCGCTTGCCCTCCAAATCTTTGACGGTGCGGATCGGGGAATCCTCCGGCACGGCCAGCACCCAGCGGACCGGCCGTCGGCTCACTTTGGAAAACACCAATTCACACACTTCGTACACATCGGCGCCGGTTTCCATGACCCAGTCGTGGCCGGTTAGCCCGACGTCTAGCACACCGTCTTGAACGTAGCGGGCCATTTCCTGGGCGCGGATGAGCAGGCAGTCGATCTCGTCGTCGTCGATGGACGGATAGTAACTGCGCGAGCTGAATGCGATTTTGTATCCGCCGCGGCGGAACAACTCAGCAGTGGCCTCCTGGAGGCTGCCGGCGGGTATTCCCAGCTTTAACGTCTTGGTCATGCGGTGGTTTCAATGGGGGGTGGATTACTTGCCATACACGTCGCCGGGGTCGAACACACGTCGGCCGACAACGGCAAGCCCCTCAGGCGTTGCCTGCCGATAGAAGCAGCTACGGTAGCCCTTGTGGCACGCGGCGCCGCCTACCTGTTCGACCTTCAACAGGATCGTATCAAGGTCGCAATCGACATAGATGGCCTTCACATGCTGCACGTGGCCGCTTTCCTCGCCTTTGCGCCAGAGCTTTTTGCGGCTGCGGCTGTAATATACGGCCCTGCCGGTGCGGAGCGTTTCCTCGTAACTTTCGCGATTCATGTAGGCCAACATCAGCACGTCGCCGGTTTCGGCGTCCTGCGCGATGGCGGGCAACAGGCCCTCGGCCCGATCGAAGTCGGGGCCTTGGACGGCACGGGAGTTGGAATCGGACATCATGGAACTCGTGGATGGGCGAATCCTTTACTATAATTGAACGGCACCCCACTTTCCATACCCCCCGACTTGCGACAGGCATTCCACTCTGTAGCGGATCGGCGCGAGCCGCCCGGTTTTCCAACTTGTAATACCGGACGGCTTGCGCCGTGCCGCTACAAAGTAAGTGGCATTGGGCGCGCGGCCGTGGCGGCTTCGGTAGAACCGTTATGGCCGGAATAAGTTGCGCAAATCCACAGTCGCGAGCTTCGTTCACGCAGCTCGACCAGAAAGGTCGAAAAATCTTTCAGCGCGAACCATTCCCCCCACCCTCCCGAAAGGTCCGTTTCGTGGAACGCTCGCTGAGTTTACTGCTACCGGTTCGCGATGCGCAGGCAACGCTTTCGGAAACCGTGCATCGCATTCTGGAGGTCGCTTCCGAGCTGACCGACTGGTTTGAGGTGATCATTATCGACGATGGTTCCACCGACGCCACCAGCGAGGTTGTCGCGGAACTGAAGCGCGACTACCCGCAGGTTCGCGCCGTACGGTCCGGTCGGGTTCGCGGCTCACAGGAGTCGTTGCGAACGGGGCTGCGTATGTGTCGCGGCCGAATCGTATTGTACGGCGCCCCTGGCCGGCAATTGGCAATAGAAGAGTTGCCCACGGCATGGAAGTCGGCAAATGCCGACAACACGCTGCCGCTGGAAGGCTCGTATCGGATGATCGATCGGCGTAAAGGCCCCCCGTCGCACGGGCCTAGCCGGCCCGGAATGCCCAACTTCCTCGCCCGCGTACGCGAGTTCGCTCGGGGTGAATAAACCGCGCACCCTTGCCTGCCGAAGGTCGGACGCATACAATGCACGAGAAGGGTTCGGTTAAGACATAGCTTCGCCCTTTGGTTGGGTAGTCTTACCCACGGCGGGCCAGAAGTTGTTGCGGCGTATGCGGATCGGGCAAGCGACGTCGCGAGGATTCGCCAGGCTGGGTTCATGTCGGAGTGCTCTGATTTTTCGCCAATTGTTGGTCACCAACCGACGGGGCGCAGCCTGTGCGTGAGAGGACGTGCTGAATGAGTCTGGCGAATGTTCCTTTGTCGGACACTGGCTTTCCGGAAGCTTTGGAAATGCCCGTCTCCGAAAGCCCTTTGCACCGGCTGGCCGCAGTCCGGAAGTTGCAGGGCATTTCGCGGCGCACCGTGGCGCGCCGCCTGGCAACCAGTGTCGCCCGCATCCGCCATGAGGAGTGCGAAGCGACCGACCTGCCGCTCAGCCGACTGTATGAGTGGCAGATGGCTTTGGAGGTCCCGATAGCCGAACTCCTGGTGGAGTCGCACGATGACCTTTCCAGCCCGATCCAGCGGCGTGCCCAACTGGTGCGATTGATGAAAACGGCCCTGGCGATTCAGGAGAAGGCGGTTCCTCCGCCGTTGCGTCGCATGGCTCAGACCCTCGTCGATCAGTTGTTGGACATCATGCCGGAACTGGGCAGTGTGGGCCCGTGGCATTCCGTCGGAAAGCGCCGGCGCCGCGACGAGCTTGGAGTGGCGTCCGAGCGGCGATTGCCCGATGAGGTGTTCTTCGAAGCGGCTGACTGAAATCGTTCTGCTATCGATTATCCAGGTCAATCAATTATCCAGGTCAATGGCGGGCGCGCATCGCGCCCGCCATTGTCATTTCCTGCCGTCGTGTTTCTCGGAAAGCAACGCCCGTTGGCGGAAAAATGGACCAGTCCCCCCTCCGGCCCGCCGGCGGCTACCCGTCCCCAGAAAGAAGACAACATGCCGGTCAAGCGGCGCGGCACAGCGCCGCCGGGTCGCTCAAGGCAACCACAACCAGCCGGTGCCGGTTGGCGAAGTCGATGAGTTCGGGCTGATCGAGGAGGATCGTTTGCCGCGCTTCCACGGCGAGCACGCGCGCGCCTGCCTCGACCATGGTCTTCAGGGTCCCTATGCCGACGGTCGGTACGTCGAATCGCATGTCCTGATTGGGTTTCGCCGTTTTCACCACGGTGAAGCCGCCGGCCGGACATAACTCACCGGCCCGTCGAATGCATGCGTCGGTCCCTTCGATCGCCTCGACGGCCAGCATGGCCTGATCCTTCACGGCCACACTCTGGCCGATGTCGAGGCGGCCGAGTTCCTTGGCCGCATGCCATCCAAAGGCGATGTCCTTCTGCTGCCAGGCCGACGGGTTGCGCCTGGTCAGCGGTCCCTCCGGCACCAGGAGTTCCGGACAGAAGTCGGTAGCCGGCGCGAAGTGGATGCCCTCCCGCGCAAATTCGTCCACGATCGCTCCCAGGAGCGAGTCGTCTCGGCAGTCCTTGCGCCGGGTGAGCAGGTGGGGCATGAACATGCGAATGGTCCGCAGGTCGGGCCACAGCTTCAGCCAGCTTCGGGGCTGAAATAGACGCACTTTGTGGACCTTGCCCGCCATGGTCGCCGAGGTGATTCCATGCTGTTTGAAATAGCGAATGGCCGTGCCGAATCGGGCGATGCCGAGGAAGCCGAATTGGTGGCAATGGCGTGCCAAGTCGGCCGACGCCTCGCCTCGGACCCCCAGGCAGAACGTTGCCATGCCCTGGCGCCGCAGCGCCTCGGCCACAGCGATAGGATAACGGCCCCAACCGGCCAGCAGCCCGATCCGGCGCTGAGGGTCAACCGACGTTTCTGGAGGCGGTGGCAAGACGCCCTCGGCGATGCCGCAGGGTTCATGCCCGCCCGGGCCGGAAGCTTGGCCGGGTGCGGCCGCCATGGGCCAGGTGGGGCACCTGTACGACGTGCCGGGTATCCACGGCGCTGCGTCGTCGTGGTTTGAGCCGCGGTTTGCATCTGCCGGACTGGCCATCTCCGCTCCCAGGGATGCACGTACTTCGATTATGCCAATGCGCGGCGCGTTGTGTTCTCGCGATCGCCCTCGAAGCGGGGCGCCGCCGCCGAGTCGTCCTGTTTGTTCGCAAGCTCCTCAACGAGTTGATCGACGGTTCGCTGCAGGATTTTCAGTTGTCGACGCATTTCGGGAAGTTTGGAAAAAGCAGCTTGCTTGACCTTTTGTTCGCGCTCCGGCGTGGCTGGAATGCCGATCACCCGCTGCCCTTCGGGTACGTCGTTGCTGACCCCGGCCATGGCTCCGAGCACGGCGCCGCGGCCGATGTGGACGTGGTCGCGCACACCCACCTGGCCGGCCATGACCACGTAATCGCCCGTGGTCGTACTGCCGGCGATGCCCACTTGGGAGCACAGCATGTTGTGGCGTCCGATCGAGCAGTTGTGCGCGATCATGACGAGGTTGTCGATCTTCGTCCCTTCGCCGATTCTTGTCGGCCCATAGGTTCCCCGATCGACGGTGGTGCCGGCGCCGACCTCGACGTCGGCTTCGAGCACGACGTTGCCCAACTGGGAGAGCAGTACGTGCCGGCCGTCCACGTGCTCATAGCCGAAGCCGTAGGCGCCGAGCACGGCCCCGCCGTGGATGGTGCAGCGGGGCCCTACGACCGTGTCGTTGTACAACACGGCGTTGGGGAAAATGGTCACATCTTCGCCGATCCGCGAGCCGGCCATCACATGGACTCCGGCGTGGATGATCGTGCCGCGGCCGACGACCACGTCGTCGCCGATCGTGGCGTACGGGTGGAGTTCAACCCCTTCGGCCACGCGCGCGCTGGGGCTGACGGACGCCAGCGGGCTGATACCACAATGCTGGTTCGAGCGCGCGGGGCGAAAGAAACGCAGGATGGCCGCGAAGGCGTGGTGCACGTTCTCGACCTGAATGGCGGCGATGCCGTTGGGCTGCACCTCGGGGGGCACAACCGCGGCACTGGCGGCGCAAGGGCGAGGCCGACGGCTTCGCTCGCTACCGTCCATCAAGGTGATGTGGCCGGGCCGGGCGTCACCCAGCGGGGCCGCGCCATAGATGGGGAGTTGCGGGTCGCCAACCACGCGGCCGTCAACCAGGGCGGCAAGTTGCCCGAGGGTGGATGTCATAATGCCGGATTCCTTTCCGAGAGGCCGGTGCTGCGCCTGCCCTGAGCAAACCGCCTGGGGCAGGAGGACGGCAAAATGTACCGCATTGGCCCGCTGCGGGCAAGAGCAGTCCGCCCCGGCCTCAATTTTGCCAATTTTTGGCTCTTCCGTTTCTAGGTGCGGGCCGCCTTAATGTAGTAGGCACTCGCCGTGTGCCGTCCCAAGACAAAGGCTGTCTGCACCTAGAAACGGAAGAGCCCAATTTTTTGTCGCTCCCGGTTGCCCCCACCCCGTGTGCTTGCATTGCCAGCAGATTACCGTCGCGACGACCGCAGGACCACCGCGCGGCCGGCCGTTTCGTATTCGAATGAGCGGCGCCATCGTGTGCTGAAACGGCCCGCCAGATAGGTACATAGCGACATGACCGCCAGGACCGCCGCGCACCATGCTCGGGCCGAGTAGCGGACCTCGCCCAATCCAAGCGGCATGGCGCGGTCCGGCGGGGTCGCCATGGCCATGGCCGTAGCCACGGCATAAATGGACGAAACTCCGGCAAACACCAACATCACCACCCACGCCGTCGACCAGTCGGGCGCGCTGAGCAGCCAACCCACGTACAGCGCTTGGAGGGCTGCCAACAGCACGACCACACGCACCCAGCCCGGCGCCGTCTCCAGGTTCCATTGCATCTGGTAGACCACTGGCGCCAGGCTAAACAGCACCGCGGCCATCAGAATACCGGCCAGCCATTGGGTCGATGCAAGTCGGCCACGATCCGGCAAATAGGTGTTTCGAGGCACCGGGCGACTTTGGCGGTTCTCTCCTTGGGCGGTCATGGCAACTCCGGTTCAGGCACGCTAGCCTGGATGATTCACGATAGTAGGCTGGGAGTGCGCAAGCCAGCCGCGGCTGATTCACGGACCGCACGCAGGAAGCGAAGAAACCGAACGCTACCGCATCGGGGCTGATAGAAGCCCGTCCACCCAGCGGCCTGGTTTTTCGCTTTGCAGTCCGGCAGCCGGTCTGCTGTACTTGCCGCGTGCCGTTTTTGCGTTTTTGACGGCAGGCACATGTTGCCAGTGCCGGCAGGCCGACTGCCAGCATGGCTATCATTATGGCGCGCGACGGAACAAAATGCAAGGGCCCATTTCGGAAGCATTGCACACCCCACACGCCAAACCTCACAACCCACTCCGTGCTCCGTGCTCCGTACTTCGTACTTGGTACTCTCCCCCCCTCCGGATTCCAATTTTGGGCTGTGTCGGAATTGGTGCATTTGCTATGATTCGCGCAACGCTCCGCGAAGTTTTACACCTAACGGCTTAGCATCGGCAAAGAAATAACTGTCCGAAGTCCCCTCTCCCTCGGCGGGAGAGGGTGGGGTGAGGGGGAAGGAAATGCGCCAGTTATTTCTTTGCCGATGCCTGGTGACGGCGAGTATCCCATGAACAACTTCCCAACGACCATTGTCGTGCCGTGCTATAACGAAGCCGCGAGGCTCGACACGGCCGCGTTTCTCCGGTTCGCCGGCACGGCGGAGAGCGTCCGTTTCGTCATGGTCGACGACGGGAGCACCGACGCCACCTCGTCAGTACTCGCCCACCTTTGCGCGGCTCGCCCCGACCGCTTTGAACAGGTGGTACTGGCCCGGAACTCGGGCAAGGCCGAGGCAGTGCGTCAGGGCATGCGTCGGGCGCTGGCCGGGCAGCCTGCTTGCGTGGGGTTCTGGGACGCCGATTTGGCCACGCCGCTCGCTGAAATAGCCGTCTTTCGGAACCTCCTGGCAGGCAGGGAGGAGTTCGATATGGTCCTGGCGAGTCGGCTCCCCCTATTGGGCCGGGCTATTCAGCGCAATCCGGCGCGCGCCGTCCTCGGGCGGGTGTTCGCCCGCGTGGCCTCAAGGGTTCTTCGCCTGCGGCTTTACGATACTCAGTGCGGCGCCAAGCTGTTTCGAGTTTCGCGCGAACTCGAAGCGGTGTTGGCTCAGCCGTTCCTGGCGCGCTGGATCTTCGACGTGGAACTGTTCGCTCGGTTGGCGGCGGTGCGGGGCGGCCCGGAACTGCTGCGCCCGTCAATTTACGAAATGCCGCTGGAACGCTGGTGCGAGCAGGCGGGGTCGAAGCTGCGTGCGCGGCATTTCGCACTCGCGTTCGTCGATTTAATGCGGATTCATTGGAACTACTCGGGGAGCCGGGCGCGGCGGTACGTGGCTTCGCTGCCCCCGATTCCTGTGTACGATAGGGAGGAACCTCATGTTTCGCGAGCAGCTTAGCTCTGGCGCCGGCAACTCGGCTTCCCCGCGGCCGGCTTTCACGTGGCTCGACGAATTGCGGAAACCGTACTTGTGGATCGTGCTTGCGGTCGGAGTGGTTGTGTTCTTTCCAGCCCTCGACGCGACGCGGTTGTGGGATGAAGACGAGGGCTTCTTCGCCAGCGCCGCGGCCGAGATGTACGCGCGCGGCGAATGGATCGTCCCCTATTTCAACGGTGAAATGTTCGGCCATAAGCCGCCCTGGATGTACTGGATGATGATGCTGGGCTACGGGCTATTCGGCGTGGGCGAGCTGGGCTCGCGGTGCTTCTCGGCCGTGTTCGGTATCGGCTCCGTGCTGCTGACGTACCGGCTCGGCTCGATCGTGTTCAATCGGCGGGCGGGCTTTTTCGCCGCAATGATCCTGGCGACCAGCCTGATGTTTACCGTGGTGGGGCGGGCGGCCACGCCGGACAGCTTTCTGGTGTTCTTTTCCACGTGGGCCCTCTACCTGTTCGCCGCCCACGGCTTCGCAAAACCGCCGCAGCGCGAGTCCGCGACGCGCGAACATGAACCCGCACGATTGCCTGAACGCTGGTCGGCGTTTGCCTGGATGTACGCCGCGATGGGGCTGGGGACATTGGCCAAGGGGCCGATTGGGTTCCTCTTTCCCATGGCGGTGATCGGCCTCTTCCTGCTGTGCACGACGCCGCGGCGCGCCGTTGCCCCCCATGCGTCGACGTGGCGCCGCTGGATCGAGGTCCTGCGCCCGTTCGGGCCCGTGAACTTTCTGCAAACCGTGTGGCTGATGAGACCGGTGACGGCCGCCCTGGTCATCCTGGCGGTCGCCGGGCCGTGGTTCTATGCCGTGGGCGTGCAAACGGGTGGCGAGTTCCACCGCGAGTTTTTCGGCGTCCATCATTTCCACCGCGCGGCCGTGTCGATGGAGAGCCATAGCGGGCCGATCTTCTATTACGTCGTGTCGATCCTGGTCGGGATGTTTCCCTGGTCGGTGTTCGCCGCGCCGGCCTTGCTGCTGTGGATCGGGCGATTGCGCCGGCACGACGAAACGCATCGCTTGGCCCTGGTACTGATCGCCTGTTGGATCGGTGTGTACGTTGGTCTGTTTTCACTGGCCGCCACGAAGTTGCCGAACTACATCCTGCCGGCGTATCCCGCCCTGGCGCTGTTCTTCGCCTTCTCGCTCGATGTGTGGCTGGCAAGTCCGAACCTGCTCCGGGTGGGCTGGCGGCGGGCGGCTTTCGGCACCGTCGCGCTGGTGGGGATGGGAATGATCGCCGTCTTTCCCGTCCTGGGCCTGGTCGAGTTCGGCGGGCAAACCCTGCTGGACCGCGCCGGCCTGGTGAAGGCCGTGCAGCACGAGGTCGTGTGGTTGGGCCTACTGGGCCTGCCTGCGGCGGCCGGCGGCATCGCGGCGCTGGTGCTGGCGGAACGTCGCCGGCTGGGCGCGGCGGTGGGCGCGGTGTGCATGACGGCCGTGCTGACGGTTGCAGGCCTGTGGAACGGTGCGGCCCCGTGGGTTGACCAGTTCCAGGCT
>SKZG01000386.1 GCA_007127495.1 Planctomycetales bacterium | reverse complement strand
GTGTCGATCAGGTGCTTCCGGGTTTCCGCTTCGCTGAAGTCGAGGACGCTGGCCACGTGCTGCGCCGCCTGAAGGCGCACACGGAGTTCCTCTTCGGAGGCCTTGGCTTCGGCGGCGCTCTGCCGTGCTGCGGCCAGGTCGTCGAGGATCTTCTGCATCTGCGCCTCTTGTGAGGCCAGCTTCTCGAGGATCGCCTTCTTCTCGCGCTTCAGTTCTCCCTTCGACCTGTCGCCAGGAGCGCCGGGCGAGGGTTCCTGGTACACCAAGATGGCGCCCGCCGCCGCGCCCGTGAAGGTCATGTACAGCCATTGCCCCAACCGGTGGCTCTCCTTCAGAAGCCACAGCGCGGTTTCCGTCTTCGCCTCGGCACCGTGGGCGGCCTTGTTGCCCTCGATGCGGACGGCATGCATCGTATCGACCACGACGCGGGGCACCGCCCCCCGGAAAGCGTCCTCTCGGAGCAGATCGATCAAGTTCGGCTGAATAGGGCGAGGCAAGGCGAGCCGCTGGTAGACCGACTCGACCAGTTGCTCGACAAACGCCCTGAGTTTCACCAGCGCGCTGGATGCGTCCGTGTGCGCATACGCCTCGGCAAACCCGCCCAGCGAGGCGAGTTCAGGCCAGTTTGGTCTGAGGAACTCGAAGTTGACCGATTTCATCAGTTCTGGTTGAGGCGGATGAGCCATGCCGGGCACAGTTGCAACCGGCGTGCCAATATGGCGATTCTGGCACAAAGGGGGGCTTTCGGCAAGCCGGCCGTTGTCCTTATTGCCAGGTGTCGTCGATTCTAAGCCGTTTCAGTTGGGCATCGAGGGTCTGGTAGTTGGGTATGCCAAGCAGCTTCGCCGCGCGCGTTTTCACGCCGCTCGCATCCTGCATGGCCCGCCGCAGGTAATGCCTGTGGATGTCGTTGAGGTGCTGCTGGAGGTTGAAGCCTTCGCCCAGCGGCTGGTCCAGCACGGTATCGCGCCGCGCCTCAACGTCGATCTCGGCCACGGCGTCGGCGATATCGTGATCGATGAGCGAATCACCCTCGGCCATGACGGCCGCTTGCAGCAGGGCATTGTAGAGCTGGCGCACATTGCCGCGCCAGTGGTGTCGCTGCACAAACACAATTGCGGAATCAGAAATCGATTTGTGCCGATACCCCGGCTCGTCCCGCTCGAACTGCCGGTTGATTCGGTCCAGGAGGTGAGCGGTGATCTTCGGGATGTCGCCCTGCCGTTCCCTCAGTGCAGGTACTTTGACCGTGAGCACCGCCAAGCGATAGTACAGGTCGTCGCGGAATCGGCCCTCGTGGATCGCGGTGGTCAGGTCGGCATTCGTGGCAGCGATGATCCGGACGCTGCTGTGCCGCTGTAGCGATTCGCCCACGCGGTAGAATGTTCGATGGCAGGGGTCGGCGTCGTCGGGCGGCTGGAGAACGCGGAGCAGCTTGGCCTGCATTTCCGCGTCGCATTCGCCGACCTCATCGAGAAAGAGGGTTCCACCGTCGGCTTCCTCGAACGCGCCCTTGCGGTCGCGATCGGCCCCGGTGAAGGCGCCCTTGGCGTGACCGAACAATTCCGATTCGAGCAACTCGCGCGATACGGCGGCGCAGTTGATGGCCAGAAATGGGCCCGCTCGCCGTGAACTCGAATAGTGGATTGCCTTGGCAAACAACTCCTTGCCGGTGCCGCTTTCACCAAGGATTAGCACGGGCACGTTCCGCACGGCTGCACGTTTCGCCCTGCCGACGGCCAGGCGAATCGCCCGGCTGTTGCCAATGATCTGCTCGAAGCCCTCGATTTCGCCTGGGCTCAGTGAGGTCAAGTGCTGCAAGTGAGCGTCGGGGTGGCGGAACACCTCAGGGGCGAAATCGACCGCGATATTGAATGGAACGTCGGTCACCCACGCCTTCCCCTTGTAGGTCTGATAGAACGTGGCCGGATAGCGTGTCTTGCCCAACAGCAACCACACGGCCGCCATGGCAGGGCTGCCGGGGCTGAGGTGGATGGCCAAATCGGTTTCGGACCAGACTCTTTCCGCTTTGAGTCGGGCGAGTTCAGCGTCGGCGAGTACAAAGATTTCAGCGTAATCGGTCGGATTGTTCAAGGCCACATGATTGACGCTAACCGCCCCGCCAAGCCAGTCAGCAAACTGCTCCTCCCAAGTCGGGGGATAGTTGCTCAGCAACCGGATCTCGTCGAAGCGCTCCTGCTGCAAGAGCGACTTGATAGGTCCGAGTTCGCCCGCGACCGGAGTCGGCCCGCCCAGCGACCGGAGTATCTCTTCCTGATGCGGCGAGGGCAACGTGGCCGCCATCGCGCGCATGTCGTTGTGGCCAATCCAGCAGGCTAGTACGCGGTTTTTAGGCATGGCGCCGCTCAAGTTGAGTACACAGATGAAATTGTACCACTGCCGGAAGGCGCTACAAGCCCCCCTGGAGGCCGGAAAGCCGAAGCAGCCACCAAGGACTCCTCAACGACCCTCTCGAAAGCCAAGAAGTCGTCCTCCTTATCGAAAAGCGTCCTTCGGCCCACGCCCCGATTCAGGACTAGCTTGGCCTGTCTTTCACCTTGCAATCCGACGTCGGATTTGGTAGGCTTGGAAAAGTATACATCCGTATACTTCCTAGATGTTAGTTGCTAGTGAACGCGCTGACGCGGTAAGAAAGCGGCCAACCGTAGACATGGGGGGTCAAAAGCGCAAAACCGAAAAATTGACACCCAAAATTCGAATGTCGAATGTCGAAAGCCAAATGACGAAAGAAATTCGAAATCCGAACGCTTCGGCTTGACCCAGATCAAGGACACGGGGCACAGCACGCTCTAGGATGGTAACGTAGGCAGGCTAAATCCTGTGTTCGTTGTCCAATGTTTTCTTTCAAGGAGAAACACAATGTTTTGTTACCAATGTGAGCAAGCCAAGGGCGGGACCGGATGCACCGAAATCGGTGTCTGCGGAAAAGACGACCCCACCGCCGTGCTGCAAGACCTGCTCGTCTGGGCTACCAAGGGGGTTGCCGTGTACGCGCATCGGGCGCGGCAGTTAGGCCGGCGCGACCGGGCCATCGACGTGTCGGTGATCGAGACCCTCTTCGCTACCGTGACGAATGTCGACTTCGACCCGGAACGGCTTGAATGCCACTTGCGCGAAGCCGCCGCGATGCGCGACCGCGCGCGCAGCCTGTACCGCGAGGCGTGTGCCGAGGCCGGCAAGGAACCGGAAGAGCTTGGAGGGCCTGCCGAGTGGGTCCCGGCCGCCGACCGTGACGGCCTGCTCGAACAAGGGCGTGCCGTGGGCATCGAAGGCCGGCAACTCATCCTCGGCGCCGATGTGGCCGGCCTCCAGGAGCTGATCCTCTACGGCCTGAAGGGCGCGGCGGCCTATGCCGACCACGCACAACGGCTCGGCCATGAAGACCCCGCTATCTATGCCACGTTCCACGAGGGGCTCGACTTCCTCTCGAAGGAACAGCCCGACGCCGACTCGCTGCTGAGTTGGGCATTGAAGGCCGGTGAATTGAATTTGCGAGTCATGGAATTGCTCGACAAGGCCAATACCGGCGCCTACGGCGATCCCGAGCCCACCACCGTGCGCATCACCCCCGTGGCCGGAAAGGCGATTTGCGTTTCCGGGCACGACCTGAAAGACTTGGAGGAGCTGCTCAAGCAAACCGAAGGCAAGGGCATCAACATCTACACCCATGGTGAAATGCTGCCCGCGCACGGTTACCCTCAGTTGAAGAAATACAAGCACCTGGTGGGCAACTACGGCGGCGCATGGCAGGATCAGCGGCGCGAGTTCGATCAGTTCCCCGGCGCCGTGCTCATGACCACCAACTGCATCCAGCGGCCGAAGGAAACCTACCAGGGGCGGATCTTCACCAGCGGGCTGGTGGCCTGGCCGGAGGTAACGCACATCGGGCCCGACCGCGACTTCACCCCGGTCATCGAGGCCGCCCTCGCCGCGCCCGGCTTCGAAGCCGACGCACCGGAACACACCATCATGGTCGGCTTCGGCCATGCAGCCGTGATGAGCGTGGCTGACAAGGTGATCGACGCCGTGAAGCAGGGCAAAATCCGCCGCTTCTTCCTCGTCGGCGGCTGCGACGGCGCCAAGCCGGGCCGCAATTACTTCACCGAGTTCGCCCAACAGGTACCCGACGATTGCGTCATCCTGACGTTGGCGTGCGGTAAGTACCGCTTCAACAAGCTGGAGTTCGGTGCGGTCGACGGCATTCCGCGGCTGTTGGACGTGGGGCAGTGCAACGACGCCTATTCCGCCGTCCAAATCGCCCTGGCCCTGGCCGGCGCGTTCGATTGCGGGGTGAACGACCTGCCGCTCTCGTTCGTGCTGAGCTGGTACGAGCAGAAGGCGGTGGCCATCCTGCTGACGCTGTTGTACCTGGGCGTTACGAACATTCGCCTGGGGCCCAGCCTCCCGGCGTTTGTCACGCCGGCCGTGCTCGACGTGCTGGTCGACAAGTTCGGCATCCAGCCCATCGGCACCCCCGAGGCCGACCTACAGGCGATCCTCGGGTGAAGTACCACCGTGCGACCGGCGGTTCTCGTCCAACTCGGCGCGCTTTTCCAGCGTGAAGCCCAGGAGGAGGCGGGAAATCCGGTCGGACTGGTTCAGCGCAAGCGCCCGGCGCAACGCGGCTTCCGCCGAAGCGTAGTCGGCCAACCGGTAATAGGCCGTGCCGAGCGTTCGATGGACCGCTACCGACGCGGGAAACTCGGCCGCGGCCGGCTCCAACAGGTCGGCCGCCGTTTCGGGATGGTTGTACTCAAGCGCCAGCACTGCCGCACGCACGCGGCTTCGCGGATTGTGGGGATCGGCCGCCACAGCAGCTTGTAACGAGGCAAGCGCGGAATCCAAATCGCCTTGCGCCAGCGCCTCGCGCGCCTGCCGCAAGGCCTGCGCCGCGGCCGGCGCAAGGCCTGCGGTGGGGTCGGGGCCCTCGGGCCCCGGCCCGATGCTATCAGCTCCCTTGACGGCATTCCTGACAGCTTCGTGCGCGGAAGCGTACACGATGAAATCCGGATTCAACTCGATGGCCTGCTCGTGGAACGACTGCGCTTCCTGGGGGCGGCCCGAGGCATCCAGCAGCACGGCCATGGCATGATACACCTGCGGATCGCCATCGTGTTCCCGCAGCGCGTGCTCAAGCTGGGTGAACGCTTCGGGCCGACGCCCGGACAGCAGCAGTACCTCTGCGAGCAGCAGGCGGGCATCGCGGTGAGCCGCGTCGCGCTGCAAGATCGACCGCAGCATTTGCTCGCTTTCGACCGGGTCGCCACGGTCCAACGCCGCCCGGGCCGCGTCCATTTGCACCGCGTTTCGCCGGGCTTCGAATTCCCGCACCATGGCCTCCGTGCGGCGCTCGTGCCGTTGAGGCAGCATGGAGTCGGCCGAGTCGGGATGCGTCCAGTTCACGCTGGAACAGCCGGAGAGCAGCGATACGGCTGCCGTCAGTAACAACCGTCGTCCCATCATGGGAGCTTCCTCGGCACGGAAATGTCTTTGTTGTACCCCGGCGTACCGCGATCGCGCGGGTGCAGTGGTTCAGGCATGGGCGCCGGGACGGGTTCGGGCTCTTGGTGCAACTCGTCCAGAAGCCAATCGGCGATTTCGGGCCCGTCCAGCGGATGCGTGTGGATGATTTCAGGCGGCAGGTCCATGACCGGATAATCGCCATGCGGCCTGCCAAGCCAGATATCGCTGCGCAACTCGATGGCCTCTCGAAACGCGGGCAAGAAGTGGACCGCTAACTCGGCGAATCGCAACGCCGTCTGCCGGTCGCCGACGGCCCAGGCGTTTCGGGCCAGACGATAGTAGCGGTACGCCACGTGCCGGCGGTTGAACGGTTCCAGCTTTTCGCCCATCACCTCGTGCCGCCGGTGGAACTCGGCTGCGGCGAGTCCGCCTTCGCTGCCCATCTCAGGCTCGTAAACGATGTGCGGGGTGATCAGAACCATCACCTCCTGGCGCTCGGTGGTTTCCGTGCTGCTGCGGAAGGCGAATCCCACCATAGGCAGGTTCCCCAGGAAGGGCAGTTGGTTCTTGGTCACCGCCACTTCATCGCGCATCAGACCGCCGATCACCACGGTCGACCCGTCGCGGACCATAACGTTCGAGGTGACTTCGGTCACTTGTTTTTCCGGGAGTGTGAAACGTCCCTTCTCTCGTACTTCTCCCTTGGAAAGCTCGGGGTGGATTTCCATGCGAATCATGCCGTCGGTCGAAATGAACGGCCGAATGCGCAGGATGGTGCCGGTTTCCATGAACTCCACCGTCTCGGTGGCGGTCGTTTCCGTCACCGTGGTGCTGATGTATCCCTTCTGGTCGCCGATCTGGATATTGGCCCGCTGCTTGTTCAGCACCAGCAGCCGCGGATTCGCGATAACGCTCGTATCGCCGATCGTTTCCAACGCGCTGAGAAACGCGCCCAGATTGCGGTCGAGGAAGCCTATTTTCAGGGCCCCCCGTTCGAAATCGAAAGTGGTCAGGGTTGCCGTCGGATCGGGCCCGAGGGTTTGCGCCGGGAGCCCAAGGCCGAGCTTGACATTGCCGCTGTCGCGCAGGAACTCCCAATTGACCCCGTATTGGTCGTCCTCCTTGAGCGTCACACTAAGAATCATCGCCTCGATGTGCACTTGGAGGGGCCGGATGTCGACGTCGGCCACCAAGGCGTCGATTTGCATGAGCACAGCCTCGTAGTCGCGCACCACAACCGCCTCGGCGCCGGCAAACGAATTGCCGCCGGCCGCGGTGCTGTCGGCCCCAATGCCGCTTTCGGCCGGCGAGGAAATGCTCGAAACCCCGACTCCGTCGGTCAGCAACGGCCCGAGGAGCTTTTGCAGCTCGGAGGCGGTGATGTAGTTGGGGCGGTAAATGCGTGTGGCGATCCGGTCGAAGGACTGCTCCAGCGCGACAAAGTCGGCCGCAGTGCCCACAAAGACGAAGTTGCCGTCGTTCCGCGCCTGGTAACCGTTCGAGCGTAATATCGCGTCGAGTGCGTCGTGGACGCTTACGTTCCCCAACGTTGCGGAAACCAGGCCTTGCACCCTGGGACTGGCGAGGATATTGATCCCGCCGTGGGCGCCGAGCAATTCCAGCACGCTACGAATGTCTTCATTTTGAACGTGAATGGTCAGTAGTCCGCCGTCTTCCTCGCGTATTCGGGCATTGCCCGCCGGCGCTGCGCCGCCTGCGGCCGGGCGGGGTTCAGCAGCCGGCGGCAGGGGAGCGGTATCGCGAGAAGCTGCTTCGGGCGCCTGAGCGACCGGTTGCTCGTTGCGGCGCAATTCTTCCATTGCCTGTTTGATGGTCTCCTGCAGCGCCCCCAAAGACAACTGCTGCCCATAGGGCGGCGCAGGCGGTACGGTGTGAGCGGTGGTTCGCCACGATGCCTCGGCAGCGAAGGCGGGTGTGCCCAGATGGACGACGGCCGGTGTTGCAGCGCGATCGTTCGCGCTGCGATCGTCAACCGCCAAAGATGGGGCGGCTTCCGCCGCGGCGTGCTCGCCGTCCGGTGCCGCTTGCGTCGACTCCAGGGCCGAGTTTTCGGATTCCTCGGCCGTCGGTGGTTCGTACGGGACCGCGAGAGAAGTCGTTTCGGCCGGCGGGGAAGCCGGAGTGCTTGAACCATCGGGTATTTCAGACGCGGCACTGACCGGAGCGGGCGTCCGGCGAAATCCAAGTCCGGCCGGCCGGGGCGACGACGTGGAACCAACAGTCATGCCCACGCCGATGGCCAGCGCTACGCCTGCGGCCGCAAAGGCCCCTAGAAGTGTAATACTGCCAAGCTTGTTCATCGGTCATCCATGACGGCGGAACAGTGTTTTCGGATTTCAAGGCAGCGCGTTGGGTGCCGAATTCGCTGCCGGAATGGGCGGTCGCGGCATGTTTGCCGGGAGTGGCATGTTCAATTCGTACCGGACTCCATCACGAGTGAGCACAACTCCACCGGGCCAAATACTTGTGATTTCGAAGGCATACGATACGCCGTCCTTCTGCAACAGAATCTGCTCGCCTTGCCCATAGCTGCGTCCGTTGATCATGGCCGTCCCGCCGCTCGGGCCTGCGATCACGCCGGTCACTTTCGCGCCGAGATCGCGCGGGCAAGCGGGCGAAGGCGCCGCGGGCAGTTTGGCCTGAACAAGCCGTTTTTCCTCGCTGGCGTCGCTCTTGGCCGGGCCGGGCCGGGCAAAGGGGTCGCGTCGCGTTGGCTGTAACTCGCCTTGGGGCAACCCGTCGGCCACCAGTTCGGGAACCGGCCCGCGGCTCGCAACAGGAAGCCCGACCGGCTGCATACGTGGATCTTGTTCCATCCATTGAACGATCTGATGCCAATTGTCGGACCCATTCGACTCGACCGGGGGGCCGGTGCTCGGTCTCGTTGCCGGTCCCAAGGGCAATGCCTTCCCGCCGGGCTCTTGCACCGCCGCCGGCTGTGCCGTCGCTGCCGGCCCCTTTGCGGCAATCCAGCCCCAAACCAACGGCGTCCAGAACCAGAGCGCCACTACGCACAGCAGAGCCAGCACCGCCGCCTTTGCCGGATGGGCCGAGAATTCGCGCCTCAGTTTCTTGTTTATTTTTCCTAGTTTCACACTTTTCGCGTGGGGTCCTAACCGCACAGCGTGCGTCAGGGCACGGCTCCTGTAGGTTATCGGCCAAATGAGTTCTTGACGTAATCCGTTTTTTCTCGATTATCGGCAAAGATTACCAAGTCCACCATGCATCGCACATCTTCGCTATCCGGCGATGTTTTCTCCAAGTGGATCTTTTTCAGCCAGACGTCGGCGGGCAGCGACTCCAAGCCGTGCAACAGCGCAAACACACGATCGAACGTACCCTGGCACCCTAACGAGGCGTGAATCTCGCTAAGGTAGTCGCGGGAGATGGCCGGCTGGGGGTCAAAGCGGGTCGTTTGGACACCGGCCTCGCGTTCCACCTGGTGAATTTGGGCGAAAAGTTCGGAAATGTGTGCAACCGCAGGCGCGGTCGCGCGCCACCGCGCTTGGTACAGTTCGGTGCGGTGGAGTTCCGCTTCCACCGCG
>SKZG01000271.1 GCA_007127495.1 Planctomycetales bacterium | reverse complement strand
TTCCGCAGCAACTTGGGGTTTCCGCGGATCGGGCCCCGCCGAGAATTGAAGCGGGCCCTGGAACAGTTTTGGGCCGGAAGAATTTCCGCCGACGAACTACTTGGCGCGGGCAAGGAATTGCGGCGTCAGGCGTGGCAGTGGCAGGCGGAAGCAGGAATCAGCCACATACCGAGCAACGATTTTTCGCTGTACGACCACGTGCTCGACACCTCGCTTGTGGTGGGCGCGGTGCCGAACCGATTCCAGAGCGCTAAGCCGGGGTTGGAAGCCTATTTTGCCATGGCGCGAGGCGTCCAAGAGGGCCATGGCCCAGGGTGCTGCGGAAACGGAAACGGTCACCCGTCGGCCGCCCTGGAAATGACTAAGTGGTTTGATACCAACTACCACTATCTGGTGCCCGAACTCGAACCGGACCAGACCTTCGCGCTCCGTTCCACCAAGCCCGTCGATGAGTTCATGGAGGCCCAAGCGCTGGGCATCCACACGCGGCCGGTGCTTGTGGGCCCCGTGACGTACCTGCGGCTGGCCAAATCGCGCACGAGCGGGTTTCGGCCGCTGGAATTGCTCGGCGGGCTGCTGGACGTGTACGAGGAACTGCTCCGCCGGCTGGCCGACGCCGGGGCCGACTGGATCCAAATGGACGAGCCCAGCCTGGCGGTCGATCTCGAACTCGCGGAGCGCGACGCCTTCCTCGACGCCTACGGCCGGCTGGCGAGCGCCTCGCCGCTGAAACTGCTGGTGGCGTCCTATTTCGGCGCGCTTCGCGACAACCTGGAAACCGCCCTCGCCTTGCCGGTGCAGGCAATGCACGTCGATATGGTTCGCGGGCGAAGCGAACTCGACACCATCCTGCAAACCTTGCCGGCCGGCAAGCTGCTATCGCTGGGCGTGATCAACGGCCGCAACGTGTGGCGAACCGACCTGGCCGACGCCGTGGCCACGGTGCGGCATGCCGTCGAAGCGCTCGGCGCGAATCGCGTCATGGTAGGCCCGTCGTGTTCGCTGCTGCACTGCCCGGTCGACCTGGGCGGCGAGGCTGGGTTGGACGCCGAGTTGCGTTCCTGGCTGGCGTTTGCCCGCCAGAAAATCGATGAGATCGGCCTCGTGGCGGCGGCCGTCAACTCGGACGATGGGCCATCCGCCGCGCCCACACAAGAGGCGTTTGCCGAGAACGCGCGGGCGATCGCGTCGCGCCGCGCGTCGCCGCGAACTCGGGACCCAGGCGTTCAGGCCCGCGCCAAGGCGGTCGACGCGGCCATGTTGCGCCGCCGGAGCGCGTTCACTGCACGCCGTGCGCTGCAAAGGAAGGCCACGCCGCTGCCGCTGCTGCCGACGACCACGATCGGCTCCTTCCCGCAAACGCGGGAAATCCGCCACGCCCGGGCCATGTTCAAACGCGGCGAACTGTCCCGCGAGGCCTACGATGATTTCCTCGGCGAGCAGATTACCGAGGTGGTGAAGTTCCAGGAGGAGTGCGGGCTCGACGTCCTGGTCCACGGCGAAGCCGAACGGAACGACATGGTGGAGTATTTCGGCGAAGCGCTAGAGGGAATTGCCGTGACGGCGGGCGGCTGGGTGCAAAGCTATGGTTCGCGCTGCGTGAAGCCGCCGATCATCTACGGCGACGTCACGCGCCCCGCCCCCATGACCGTCCGGTGGATACGCCACGCCATGCAGGGTACGGCCAAGCCGGTCAAGGGCATGCTGACCGGGCCGGTGACCATCCTTTGTTGGTCTTTCGTGCGCGACGACCAGCCGCGGAGCGACACCTGCCGGCAGCTTGCCCTGGCCATTCGCGATGAAGTGGCCGACCTGGAAGCGGCCGGCGTCGGCATGATCCAGATCGACGAGCCGGCATTCCGCGAGGGATTGCCCCTGCGGCGCGACCAGTGGGCCGAGTACTTCCGCTGGGCGGTCGATGGGTTTCGGCTGGCCGCAAGCGGCGTCAGCGACGCCACACAAATCCACACGCACATGTGTTATTCCGAGTTCAATAACATTATCGACTCCATCGCCGCGATGGATGCCGACGTCATTTCCATCGAAACCTCGCGCAGCAACATGGAACTTCTCGACGCCTTCGTCCGATTCGAGTACCCGAACGAGATCGGTCCGGGCGTGTACGATATTCATTCGCCGCGCGTGCCGACGACCGAATCGATGATCCAGCTCCTGCGCAAGGCGCTGGAGGTGCTCCGACCGGAACAGATTTGGGTCAATCCCGACTGCGGGCTGAAGACCCGGCAATGGGACGAGGTCCGGCCGGCGCTGACCAACATGGTGGCCGCCGCCCGCGCCGTGCGCGAGGAACTGGCAAACGCCTAAGGGCCCGCGGAAACGGTTAGCATCGGCAAAGAAATAACTGTCCGATGTCCCCTCTCCCTCGGTGGGAGAGGGTAGGGTGAGGGGGAAGAAAATGCGCCAGTTATTTCTTTGCCGATGCTTACGTTTCACACAACCGGGTTGCGCAGGATGCCCAAGCCGTCAATCTCGATCTCCACCACGTCGCCCGGCTGGAGGAACACGGCCGGATCGCGCGCGAATCCAACTCCCGGCGGAGTTCCCGTGTACAAAAGGTCGCCCGGCACGAGGGTGCATACCGACGAAACGTAGGCAATCAACTCGTCCACGGGAAAGAGCAACTGGGCGGTGGTCGAGTCCTGCATGGTGCGGCCGTTGACTCGCGACCGGATTCTGAGCGTGTGCGGGTTGGGTATTTCGTCTGCGGTGACCAGGTACGGGCCGAACGGCGCGAACGTGTCGAACGTCTTCCCCAGAAGCCATTGGCCGCCAGCCTTGCCAAGCTGCCAGTCGCGAGCGGAAACATCGTTGCCGCAGCAATAGGCCGCGACGTGCTCGAACGCCTCGGACCGGCCGATATTTCGGCCTCCGCGACCGATCACCACGACCAACTCGGCCTCGTAATCGACCTGTTGGCTGACCGACGGCAACACGATCGGCTGCCCGTCGGCCACGACGGAGGACGGGAACTTGTTGAAAATCACCGGTTCAGGCGGTGGTTCGAAGCCGCCCTCCCTCGCGTGATCGGCGTAGTTGAGCCCCACGCAGATGATCTTTTCCGGGTTGGGGACGGGCGGCAGGAACGTCAGGCCGTCGCCGGGCAGTGGTTCCGCACCCGCCATTGCGCCGGCGGTTCGGCGGAGCATATCCGGGCCGGCCGCCAACCACTGCTTCATGCATGCGGGAATGCCGGCGTCGGCATGGTTCACGTCGAAGGCCCTGCCGTCAAGCAGGGCCGCGGCGCGAGGGCCGCGTGGGCTTTGGTAGGTAACAAGCTTCATGGCACAAACAGCACAAACAGGGATGAAAGTGTCTTGCGCCCGGAGGGCGGGCGTGAACTAGACTTTTTATAGCGGGACGGCGGGGGCTCTGTCTACCGCAACGCCTTTCGGCCACGCATTCTCCCGGCGACAGGCAGGAAATGGTCCACCCGTTCCGGGGGGTGCCTTTTTTCCACCTACGCGCCGCATTGACAGGCAACAGACCACACATCCTTTGAACAAACTTGCGACTATGGCCCACCCACCCCCAGCTCACCCGCAAATCACTCTGCCCATCGACGCCGGGCAAGCTGCCTCGGCGGAGCACTGGATGGCGGAACTGGGGTCCCTGCTGCGCGAGTTGGAAACCGCGGCCGGCACGTGCCCGCCCATCCCCGAGGTGTTCGGCGCCGAGACGGACAATCAACTGGTTCAGGTGCGTTTGGGAATCGCCAGCAGTCTGTTCGCCGCATTGCAGTGCAAGCACCCGCCCACGGCCGGCCATTCGCTGCGCGTGGCGTTGACGTGCTCAGCATGGGCGACCCAGATGGGTCTCGACGAGCAACAGCGCGACTACCTGGAAATCGCAGCGCTCCTGCACGACCTGGGCATGATCGGAACCCCTGACGGGATCCTCGCTAAGCCGCTGCCGCTTAGTCGCGAGGAAGCTGCCGTGATCGCGCAGTCGCGGCGGATGAGCCTGGAGATCCTTCGCCACAGTTGCTCGGCACTGGAAATCCTCGAAATCATCGAGCATGTTAGCGACTGGTACGACGGAAGCGACTGGTACGACGGCAACTCCACACCCGGCCGGGCACGCGGAACCGACATCCCGCTAGGAGCGCGCATGATCGCCGTCGTGGAAGCCTTCGATGCCATGACCACCGACCACGTGTACCGGCCGGCCATGCCGCACGAACGCGCCGTGAGCGAGCTGTACGATGGGGCGGGAACGCAGTTCGACCCAGAGCTGGTACGCCGGTTTTCCGAGTTTCGCGTGGCCGACCGGCGCGCCGTGCATGAAGCGGTCGCCTGGCGATGGCTGCGCACGTTGGACCCGGAGGTGGTCAACAGCTACTGGGAGCTGAATTGCGTTCCTGCGCCGCCCCGGCCGGCCGACACCGATTCTCTGTTCCAAGCGAAGCTGCTGGAAAACATGTACGACGCGGTGGTGTTCGTCGACGCACATGGCGTGGTGACACTTTGGAACCGCGGAGCGGAACGACTGACCGGTATTCCAAGCTCCAGCGTGCTCCAGCGCCAGTGGCACCCGGAACTGTTGAAAATGGCCGACGAGAAACGCCAATCGGTCACGGAGGCCGACTGTCCGGTAACCTGTGCCCTACGCTCCGGCGTGCAATCGCTCCGGCGCTTGACGATTTCCGGGCGAAGCGAACAACCGGTTGCGGTCGATTCGCACACCATTCCCGTCACGAATGCCACAGGGACAACGCTGGGCGCGATCTTGCTGTTCCACGATGCGTCGTCGGAAACCTCGCTGGAACAGCGATGCCAGAACCTGCACGAGAAAGCCACTCAGGATGCGCTCACGCAAGTGGCCAACCGTGCCGAGTTCGACCGCGTCCACGAGATGTTCGTCGCCGCCCACCAGGAGCAGGGCGTGCCGTGTTCGCTGATCATGATGGACCTGGACCGCTTCAAGCAGGTGAACGACACGTATGGGCATCAGGCGGGCGATCGGGCGATTATCAGCTTGGCGACGCTGCTGAAGGGGGCGCGCCAACCCGGCGACCTGGTGGCTCGCTATGGCGGCGAGGAGTTCGTGATGCTGTGCGCCGATTGCGACAACGCGACCGCTTCCCGGCGCGCCGAGCAAATCCGCCGGGCCCTCGCCCAAATGCCTCAGCCCGCCATGGACGGCCGCCCGGTGACGGCCAGCTTCGGTATCACCGAGGTGCAGCCCGGCGATACGCCCGAAACCATGCTGCGGCGCGCCGATCGGGCGTTGCTCATGGCCAAGTCGCAGGGACGCAACCAGGTGGTGCAGTTAGGAGTCGGCGCCATGGCAGCCGGCGAACGCGCGCCGCGCGCATGCTCCGACACCGCGGCCGATGCTCCGTACCTGATCCAGAAAACCTTTGTGACCCCCGTGCCCGTCAAAATGGCAATCGAGAAGCTGCGCGGCTTCGTGTCCGACCGAAAGGCGCGCATCCTCAACACGGAGGCCCATCGCGTTACGCTGGAAATCCACGACAGCCGCCCCGGCCGGCTGCGGCGGCTGACCGACCGTTCCCTGGCCTTTCGCCTTGAACTGCGCCTCAGCGAGCATCGCGACGGAGGCGCAGGCTCCGGCGGCGGCGCGGCGCGCACCGAAATGCGAGTTCGCATCAGCCCCAGCCGTACCCGCGACCGACGACGCCAGGGCATTGCCGACCGAGCGCGCGACATGCTGGCCAGTTTGCGCTCGTACCTCATGGCCACTGAGGTGGAAAGCGACGATGCCTCTTCGGCGACTCGCCGCCCGTTGTCTTGACGGCCCCGAGGGGTTACAATGAAGGGCGACCCTGCATGGGCTGGCCTGGGCCGGCCTTTGTTACCGTTCCCGGGGGGACTGTCGCATTTTTCGCGGCACCAAGGGCGTTTTTGCCGAATGATCCACCATTTCCGCCGCGAAAATGGGTCGGTCCCCTTCGCATGAAGCGGAGAAAACTGTCCGCGCCACCCCCGTGAACGGTTACTGGCCTTACTTGCCGGCCCCGTCCGCTGGAACCAGAGCAAGGCGGAAGCCCAAAAAGAGGATTTGCGAGTCCGGCCTGAGCCGGCGGCGGTACGCCGACCGGCAGCTCCTGGCGCCGAACTGCCAACTCCCGCCGCGGGACACGCGGTCCGAGCCCGACGCAGGCCCCTGAGGGTCGTCCACCGGGGAGTCGGCGTAGTACTTCCCGTCATACCAGTCCGAACACCATTCCCACACGTTCCCGTGCATGTCGTACAAACCGAATCCGTTCGCGCTATAACTGCCCACCCTCGTCGTGCGACGCAAGTACGGCCCCTTCTCCCTCGTGCCGTATGGATAGTTCCCGTTGTGGTTCGCCTGGCGGCCGTTCAACGCGCTCCCAAAGTGAAACGGCGTGGTCGTTCCCGCCCGACAAGCATATTCCCACTCTGCTTCCGTCGGTAATCGATACTCACGCCCTGCCGAACGCTCCGCCGGCAAAGCCGAAAGACGCAGGCAGAAATCCACCGCGTCGTTCCAACGGACGGTCTCCACTGGGAAGCGGCTTGTGTCGTGGCGGGAAACCCAATCGCTACCGCCCCCGCCACGCGAGAAATAGCTCGGGTTGGTACCCATCATCCGCTCGTACTCCTCCTGCGTGACTGGGTATACGGCCAGGTAGAACGGCTTCGTGATCCGCACCCGGTGCTGAGGGCCTTCAACGTCGGAGCGCCCGTCCTCGTCTTCCGGCGAGCCCATCATGAACTCGCCCGGAGGAATGAGCACCAGCTTCATGCCAATGCTGTTGGTCACCTCCCGCGGCTTGCCCAGATGCTCCGCCCACGCCTCCTGGTGCCGGCGCGCCTGCTGGGCGTTGAACGGCGCGACGGCCGGTGGGGGCGGCGGACCGCCAACGGCAACCGATGCGGTCATTGCAGTTGCGAGACACAACGTCAGCCAGCTTTTCCCGTTCATGCGGCACCTCCCTTTCAGTAGCCAAGTTGTCGGGAATATCTCGGGGCCGCCCCCGGTGGACAGCCCGTTTACACCCCTCAGTTTACATTTCAAGGCACCCCGCGAAAAGCCGCCCCGGCCCGGGCCTGCTGAATTGCATCAGCTCTGTGCTGGAGCCGACACCGGTGTGAAGCGGCCCGGGACACCGACCTGCTGGACAACGTCATGGTGGTGGGCTTCATGTTCGAGCACACGCCGGGCGGGTCGGATGCCGAAAAGGAAGGTGCTTAACGTGAAAACGACTGCCTGATACCGGTGCAGGAATAGGCCGTAACCCGGTATGGCAACCCGGCATCGACACACCGAACAGCCCGTCGGCCCTGCTCAACCTCAAGCCTCAGGCCTCAATAAGCGTTCTCGCGAACCTTGGCGCGGCGTCTGGAGATGGCGAGAACCAAGCAGGCGGCAAGCAGCATGAGGCCGGCCGACGGCTCGGGAATCGGCACGATGTTCTGGAAGCCCGTCAGTTGCATCAGGCCCGCACTCTGGTCGTAAAGGACGTCATAGTCGCTGGACAATTCCACCAGCGTCCGGCTGAAGGCCAGCGTCTCGCCCGACTGGACCAGCGACGACGTATCGACGATGGTCAGCAAGTCGGAGGACAGCAGGTCCTCCGACCCGGGCAGGAACCGCACCAGGAGCGTGCCGTCCACCTCGTAGGTGCCGGTGACGTTCAGCGTATCGAACTCTCCGGCGCCGCTGCCGGCCACCTCGATCAGCAGCAAGCCCTCCGCCGTGTTGAACACGTCGCCCGTGATGCTGAGCGTGCCGGTGGAGTCGCCCGGCGAGAGGGGCCCCGCGTTGTTGATGGTGCCGACGAATGTCCCGGTGCCGCCGAGGAGGCCAGCGTTGTCGACCGCGGAGAAGCTTACGCTTGCGCTGTCGCTGACGGAGAGCGAACCGGCCGCCGTAATTGTGGTCAGGCCCGCCAGGGCCGAGGTGGTGCCGGTGGCAACATTGTAAAGCCCGGCTCTTGCGCCCGAGAGGCTCACGGCCGCGTCCAGCGTCTGGACATTCAGCCCCACCAGGCGCATCGTGCTGTCGCCGACGACCTCGTAGGTTCCGCCGCTAAGGGTCGCGGTGCCGGCGTCATAGTTGGTCAACACGCCGCTGTGTACGTGGAGGGTGCCGCCGTTGACCGCGCTGAACTGCCCGTGGTTGGTCTTGACAATGTTGAGCAGGTCCAGTGTCGAACCCGAGCCCAAGCTCGCATCGGCGCGAACTGTCCCCTGATTGACCAAGTGAACATCGATTCGTCCGATGCCCTCGATGGTGTGATCGGCCCGCTGGGTGAGGGTCTTTCCCGGCGAGGGCAAGATATAGGAGGCAAAGCCATCACGCCCCAATACAAGCCGGCCCGTTCCGGTCAGCTCCAGATCTGTATCGGCGGCAAATCTCGCGCTGCTAGAAGCGGCCGTCGGGTTGAGATAGATTTCCCCGTCGTTCGTCACGTCGCCGTGCATGGTCAGCGTCTGGCCGCTCGAGATATGCAGTGCATCCCCGGCATCCAGGGTCAGGTCGCGGACGCTCGCATTCATGTTCAACGTCACGGTGACGTCGTTTTCGGGGTTGCCGTCAATCAGCACGCCAACCGTGGTGCTGTTCGGGACGCCGGAGGGCGTCCAATTGCCGGCGACGTTCCAGTTGCCATCGCCTGCGACATTCCATGTGGACTGGGCAAAGACGGCGCTTGCACCCAGGAGAGGAACACCCGCGGTTACCACGCAAACCGCGACCGCGCGGACCAACCGGAATCGCCTGAATCTCATGGTACGGTCGACACACCCGGTCGCCGCGCACGCGGCGCAGACGGCCCACAAGACTCGTTTTGAACTCTTCATCGTTTGGTTCCTCCCGAAAAGGTTCGACCCCTGATAACACGCCACTTCCCAATTATGTGTATGGGCCTGGGCATTTGTCTGGGGCCGATCCCCACCCCCCCTGCAGAGGGCATTTCCGCCGAGGTCACTCGGGGAAATTGCCCATTGCCTTCCGATGCCACCCCGAATGCCCGACTATCGAGCCGGTCGGGCTCACTCCCGCTTCCTCGCGAACCTTCCACTTGATCGTAAGACCCTTTGCGAGCTGCTGCGCCGCGC
>SKZG01000298.1 GCA_007127495.1 Planctomycetales bacterium | reverse complement strand
GCCGGAACCGCCGCGCTGAGTTCGATATTCCTTGCGGGAGCATTTCCCGTGTTTGCAATCCGCAGGTCGTAGGTCACTTCCGATCCCACAAATCGGAGCTGGGGCCCGGATACCGCGAGTTGCAATTCGGCGCGTCGTACCAACACGGTCTCGGCCACTTCGGCTTCGAGGCCGCCGTCGCCTTGCGCTGCAACGCGCACCGTGACGTTTCCGGTTTGCCTTGCGGTGAGTTCGATCTCGATGTTCCTCTGTTCGCCCGGCCCAAGGAGGCCCACTCGATGCGACACGGGGCTGCCGTCGCCCGCCTCCATGGGAAACAGGTTCATCATGACGTTCTCGGCGGGACCGTCGCCGGTGTTCTGCAGCCGCAGCTTGTAGGTTTCGGCCTGGCCGTAGTGCACCTCGCGCGGCCCTTCCAACTGCAACTCGAGCTTCGGTTCTTGAACTTCGATCAAGGCCTGCTGTGATCGGGGCGAATACTCCCATCGCACTGCGAGGTCGAACGGACGACTCTGCCGCGGAATGATTCGCATGGTCAGCCGCTCATTGCTCCGCGCCGCCAGGCGATCGATCTTCCACAGGAACTTGCTTTCCTCGGAGTCGGCGTTGGGCAGTTGCGTAGCGCCCGCGCTCGCTTCGGCGCCCACGACGTCGGCCCAGGCAGGCAGCACGATGAAAACAGCGACCTCTTCCGCCGAAACATCGCCCGTATTCTGGATACTCACCCGGTAGGCCGACTCCTTACCAATGGAAATGGTGCGCGGCCCGAAGGTCTCTACATGGAAAATCGGCCCTTTCTGAGCAAACAGCATGCTGTCGCCCGGAGCGGAGCCGGGACGGGGTCCGCGAACGGCGACGGTCGGACCAGCCGGGCGGAATTGCGAACTCTTCGCCGGCGCCGGTTCGGCCGCCGGCTGCGGTTGGGAGGCCGAGGGCTCTGCAATGACCAGATACCTGCCGGACGCCCTAGGTGGATCCTTCGCTTCCGGGGTGGGCTTCGCCGCGGCCGCGGTCGGTGTGGGGCTCGGCCGAGGCTGCGCCTCGGTAGCTTCCAACGGCCCGAATGCAGAACTCCTGAGAACCGACAGCCGTTGATGCAGCGGCCGATTTGCCGGCTCCGGCGTGCCGGCGATTCGAGGCGGCGAGGAAAGCGCGGCACCGCTTTGCGCCGGCGCATGACTCATCGCGGGTGGCTGCTTGGTGTCGAGGGTTGCGACGGGCGGGCGCCCCGGCCTGTTCAGCGTCGGAGTCCCTTCCGAAGAAGGGGACGCTTGCGCCGGTCGCGGTCTGACGTTCTGGTTGCTTCCGGCCCGAGGCGAAAAGGCCTCGTCGCTTGCAGGCCGGCCGACCATCGCCGGCCTTGTCGCACCGGGTGCAGGCTCTGATTGTCGGGCCGCGCCGGCGCGCGCCGGGGGATCGGTGGCCCATAAAGGAGCCCCCTGACGTGAAGAAGCGCCGGGATAGGAAGAAATGCCGGGATGCACTGCCGGCTCGCGCACGTCGAACGGCTGAGGGTTGCGTGGGCGGGTTTCGCCGAAGATACCTCCGAAAAGCCCCTGCCCAAACTGGTCCAGTCGCTCGAGAAGCGTTTGCGGTTCATTGGCCTGGGCCCACGCGATCGATCCGACCGACAGGCCAACCATAAGGTACGAAGGCATCAACCATTTGCGGAACATTGCAGTTTCCTTCAGAATAGTGAGCGACTACTGCATTGGTTTCTGCAACAGGTCACGCCTGACCGGGGTCGGCGCAGGCCTGGAACGACACAGCATCATGATGTGGTATCGGATAAACCGATCTTGTGGGTTTAGTCGACTTGAAGGAATTATCGGAATATCGGGTCGGGCCGACTCGCCTTATGGGCTGAAGCCCACCCTACGGAAATGGCATTTCCAAGCCGCGGCGAGTATAGCCGGTGCCCCTTGGCCGCCAAGGCCGCTGACGGCCGGGTTTTCGCCGCTTGATTTTCGGGGCTTGCCGTAGATGCGGCTTTTCGCCTAGAATGGGCGTTTTTCGTAGCAGGTGCCAATGGCGGGGAACGTCCGGCCACAGACCATCTGCCGACTCGCCGCCCCAGCCCCACGAAGCTATGCTCTGGACCCACACATTCATTCCCACGCTGAAGGAAACCCCCGAGGGGGCGGAAATCCCCAGTCACGTGCTCATGCTCCGCGCCGGTATGATCAGCCAGGTCATGGCCGGGGCGTATACGTATCTTCCGTTGGGATTGCGGGCGCTTCGGAAGGCGGAGCACATCGTTCGGCAGGAAATGGACGCCGCCGGGGCGATCGAACTGCTCATGCCCGCCATTTCGCCAATTTCGCTCTGGGAGCGTTCCGGCCGGGTCGAAGCCTTCGGCGAGGTGCTTATCAAGTTCGCCGTGCAACGGCCGGGGCGGAAAGTACACATGGCGCTGGGCCCCACCCACGAGGAGGTCATTACCGACCTGATGGCCCACCGCATTTCCAGTTACCGGCAGCTTCCCGTCACGCTCTATCAAATCCAGACAAAGTTCCGCAACGAGGAGCGGCCCCGGTTCGGCGTGATGCGCACCAGCGAATTCCTCATGAAGGATGCCTACAGCTTCGATGCGACGCTGGAATCGCTCAACGAGAGCTACGAGAAAATGTACGCCGCCTACTGCCGCATTTTCGAACGCTGTGCCTTGGAGTACCTGCCCGTCGAAGCCGAAAGCGGCCCGATCGGTGGCGATGCCAGCCACGAGTTCATGATTCCGGCCGAAAACGGCGAAGACACCGTCCTCCACTGCCGCGATTGCGGCTACGCGGCCAACCAGGAGCGCGCGGAAATCGGTACGCGCGATTGCTCGCGCCCCGACGTCCCGGAACAGCCGCTGCACAAGGTGGCCACGCCGGGAGTGAGTACCATCGAGCAAGTCAGCGCGTTGCTGAACATTCGTCCCCGCGACCTTATCAAAACGCTCATCTACGAGGCCGACGGACGGCCGATCGCCGTACTCTTGCGTGGCGATCATGAAGCGAACGAGGCCAAGATTCGCCGGGCCGCCGCCGTAGGAGAACTAACGCTGGCTGCGCCGGAGGTGATCGAGGCGGTCACCGGGGCCGCGGTCGGCTTTGCGGGACCGGTGGGGCTTGCCGGAAAGCTGCCCCTATACGCTGATCACGACGTGCGCGCCATGGTCAGCGCCGTGACCGGGGCGAACGAGGCCGATGCCCACTTGACCGGGGTTTGCCCCGGCCGCGACTTCACCGCCGACCACTTTGCCGACCTGCGCAACGCCGAAGACGGCGACCCATGCCCCCGATGCTCCAGCAAACTGACACAGCGGTATGCCATCGAAGGCGGCCACGTATTCAAGCTGGGGACGAAGTATTCCGAGGCCCTCGGCGCGCGCTTCCTCGACCACGCGGAACAGCAGCAGTCGATCATCATGGGCTGCTACGGAATCGGCATCAACCGCATCCTGGCCGGCCTGATCGAGACCAACCACGACGCGCACGGCATCATTTGGCCGGTGAGCATCGCCCCGTACGAGGTGCTGCTTGTGCCCATGAAAACCGGCGACGAGGCGACCATGCAGGCGGCCAACCGATTGTATGCCGACTTGCAGGCAGCCGGCGTCGACGTGCTGATGGACGACCGCGACGCCCGGGCCGGCGTGAAGTTCAACGACGCCGACCTGATCGGCATCCCCTTGCGGATCGTGATCGGTCCGCGGGGTCTGAAGGACGGCCGACTTGAGGTGAAGTGGCGTTGGGAACGGGAGCCTTCGATGCTGCCCGTCGAGGGCGCCGCGGCGGCGATTGCCGAGTGGATGCACCACGAGCGCGCCGGCAGCGCCCGCTTCCGCAAAGCGAGAAGCATCGCCGCGGACTAACCCTTGACTGGGGACTGTCCGATGACTGGGGACTGTCCGATTTGTCTACAGCCGCCGGATGCGAATGTTCCGGTAGCTGACCACGTCGCCGTGGTCTTGCAGGCCGATGTAGCCTTCGCGCGGAAAATCCTTCAACGCCATGCGGTATTTGTTGTTGGAGCCGTCGGGGTTGCGGCGTGGCTCGGTCCAGTCGTCCAGATCAGCGTCGATGATCCGCTCGCCGTTGAGGTCGATTGTGATGCGGCTGCCCTTGGCCTTCAGCACGACCGTGTTCCAGCCCTCAGTCGCGGCGTTCTTGCTGGGCGCCAGGGCGTCGTAGATGCCGCCGACACTTTGCCGGTTCGGTTCGTCGACGGGCCGGTGGACCTGCATTTCCAGGCCCGTCTGCACGTGGTCGCGCAGGTTGCCGGTCCGGAAGAAGACACCGCTGTTGCCCTGGGTTTTGTACTCGAGTTCCAGGACGAAATCGCCGAATTGCTCCTTGGTCCACAGGTAACCGGTACCCTCCTTGCGCGTGACCACGTCGTCCTCGATCACCCAGCCGGCGCCGGGGGGGCCGCCGTCGCGGTTCTGCCAGGCGGCCAGGTCGGAGCCGTCGAACAGGGTAATCCATTCGGACTCTTCCTGGGCTCGGACGAGGCCTGCGGCGCCCAACGCCACGGCAAGACCCAACAATACACGAAGGGACAGCGTGCTGCAGAAACATTTCATGACGAACTCTCCTTACGGGTTGTAAAGTAGAAGTAATGGACAGACGGCGACCGTCCCATTTTCACGGCGAAACCGCGCGATTCATCTCACTCGGCGCCGCGAAAACTGGGACGGTCCCCCTTCAATGTTGCAGGCTACTCAGTTCACTCGCTTCTGCGCCTCGTTGAGCCACCGCCGGGCCGCGGCCGCCGTGTCGGCATCGGGGCGGGCGGCAATGACTTTGGGCATGGCCTCGACCACCACGGCCGGATGCGTCGCGGCCAGGCGTTCGGCGATGGAAACCGCCGCTTTGCTCGCCGCTTCCCGCAGCGCCGCGTCACCGAGGTGGGCCATGACCATCTCCAGGGCCTTCGGGTCCGGGATGCGGGTCAGGGCATCGAGCACCAACTCGCGCTCCTGGTTGCGCTGGGCGGCCTTCAGGGCCTTGCCGGCCATGTCCAGCTTCTGCTCATCCGGCAAGCCAAGCTGCCGGAATACG
Organism: Planctomycetales bacterium; assembly: GCA_007127495.1. GTDB lineage: Bacteria > Planctomycetota > Planctomycetia > Pirellulales > Thermoguttaceae > PWXP01. Next base: position 4,060 of record SKZG01000298.1, on the reverse strand, counting down.
CGGATATACCCACGAAGGCAGCGGATCCGGTAGGCTTCGGGACCCGTTTGGCCCAGGTCGAGCAGTACCGGGGCCACGTCGGGGCTCATCCATTCGCCGAGCACGCGCGTGGCGGCGTTCTGGATCGCGTCGCTGCCGGTCTTCGCCGCGTTGGCCACACCTGCCAGGGCGCGATCGCTGCCCACTTCGGCCAGCAGTTCGATCAGATCGACCTGTACCGCTTCCGAAGCCTTGGGCATGGCGGCCAGTAGCCGGTCGGCGGCGGCGTCGGGGTCGGGCATCCGCAGCACGGCCACCTGCAACGCCGATTTCGCCGCCCGGCCGATCTCGGGCGAATCGGGGTCGATCAGCCGTTCGATCAGCGACGGCAGGTCGGCCGGGCCGATCGTCGCCCCCAACGCACCGATGGCGGCCGTGGCCACCTGCGGGTCGTCCGAGTCGGCGGCGTCTTTCAACGCCGGCACGACGGCCGCGATGTTCCGCTCGCCGGCCAGTTCAATCAAAAGAAGCAGCTCCTGCCCCTCGGCGTCGCTGAACGCTTGGGCAATGGCCGCGTCGACGTCGTCGCCTCGCAGGTCGATGAGGCTTTGCCGGGCCGCCTGCGCGGCGGCGGGCACGGTCGCGGCCACCTCAAGGAGCACCGGCACGGCGGAAGCATCGGCCAGCGTGCCCAGGGCCCCAATGGCTGCCTGCTGCACGTCGGCGGCGCCGGACTGCGCCGCTTCCAGCACGACCGGCAGGGCCACCCGCTCGCCCAGGTCGCCCAGCGTGGCGATCAACAGCACCTGCCGCGGATGCGGTGTGGCGGCTGCCACGGCATCGAGGGTAATGCTCTGGCCTTCGGGTATCTCGGCGGTATGCTGCTGGCCGTCTCGGACGTAGACGATTCGGAGCACTTTGGGCGTCCTCGGTGCGGGGTCGCCGGCCAGGTCGTTCGAGGCCTGCACGGATTCCCCCCGCGCGGCGGCCGCGGCGACCTGTTGGGTGACATCCACCCACCGGTTATCCGCCCCGTATTCGGCCCGCTGAATCACCGTGCCTTGCTCGGCGCTCTCGACCGTTTCGGGTAGCTCGATTTGTTGCATGACGGCGCGGGCTACGTCGGGGCCGCCGATCTCATGGGCCATTTGCAGCCCGACGCGGAATACGTCGCGGTCCTCGGCCTTCAGGCACTCGACCAAAAGTGGAATGCCATCGTTACCACGGGCGCGGATGGCCCCAGCCAGCGCCGCGGTGTGGAGGTGCTTGGGCAGGTCGGCCTCGCGCAGGGCGTCGTACAGTTTGGCGGCATCGTCGGCCTTGCCTGCGGCCAGCATTTCGTCGGCTGCGGTGAGGGAGGCGCCGGTCGCAATAGCGCGGAGCGGCTCCGGCCGGCCCATCGCGGCGCGCAGGGCGGCGACGGCCTCCGGGGTGGCGATCCGGCCCAGGGCGGCGGCCGCGGACGAGGCCACGTCGGCCTGGGCATGGCTCAACTTCGCTTGCAGTTGGCCCACCGCCTCGCCGTCGCCCCGATGGCCGATCGAGTTGATCACGCCAATCAGGAGCACGCCGTCAAGGTTGTCCAGGGCCGCCCGCAACGCCTCATCGACCGCAGGGGCGGGAATCGGCTCCAGCGCGTAGCGGGCGTAGTGGGCCAGTTGGTTGTCGGAAAGTAGTCCGGCCAGGGTGGGCACGGCCTCGGCAGTGCCGATCACGGCCAGTTGTTGGCATGCTTTGGCCTTGTTGAACAACGGCGCGTCCGATTGCAGCACGGCAATCAGTTCGGCCTCGGTGCCCTCGGCAGGCGGGGCCTGCTGGGCTGCCAGCGGCAAGGTGGCCAGAACCAACGTTGCCAAGCCGGCCGCGAAAACACAAGATTTGAAACGCATGAAATGGTCTCCTTAAGTGGTAGCTCTGTTCAATGGGTCAAGTCGTCAGGGTAGATGTGAAGGGCCGTTGCCCTTCATGGGTAGGGTCGCCGTGCCTAAACGTGCCACGGCTCGCGCATTGCGCGGCTGCGCATCCGGTTGGCCTCGTCATCGTCAATGAAGTAGTGCGTGGCCGGGTCCATGCGCAAGGGCCTGCCAAGCTGCCACGCGATGTACGCCGCGTGGCACACGATGTGCGAAAGCGCGGCCACGTCGGAGTTCGAGTTGGCCGGCTTGCGGCTCTTCACGCAATCGAGGAAGTTCCGCACATGCGTGCTGGGGTCGGTGCCCGCCTGGCGGAACTCGGTCCGGGCGGTGCGCAGCGACTCGGGTTCGATGGCGAAGCGGCCGCTATCGCCCGTCTCGATCCAACCGTCGTCGCCTTCGTACCGTACGCTGCACGTACCCAGGCCCATCCAGCCGCCGGTGCGCATGACCAGCTTCAGGCCGTCGTCGTAGGTACACACGACGCCGCTTCCCTCCGGCACGTACTCGACCGGCGCGATGTGGTCCTTCTGGGCAGCCCACTGGCACAGGTCGACCGTATGGGAGCCCCATTCCAGAATGCCCCCGCCGTGGAAGTCGAAGAACCCTCGCCAGCGGCCCTGCACGTACCGCGAGTTGTATGGGCGCCACGGGCATGGGCCGAGCCAGAGGTCCCAATCTACCTCCTCCTTCGGCGGCAGCGGCTCCTCGGGCAGCCACTGGTGGCTGGTGGGCGGGTTGAGCGTGTTCGCATGCACCGTGTGGAGCTTGCCCAGCTTGCCTTCGGCAATCAGATTGGTCGCGAAGATGAAGTTGCCGATGCTCCGCCGCTGTGTGCCCGCCTGGTAGATGCGGCCATATTGGCGGAATGTGTCGGACAGGGCCTCGCTTTCGGCAATGGTCATCGAGCAGGGCTTCTCGCTGAACACGTCCTTGCCTGCCTTGCAGGAAATGATCGATGTCAGCGCGTGCCAGCGGTCGCCGGTGGCGGTGAGGATGGTGTCGATGTCGGGCCGGGCGAGCATTTCGTGCATGTCGGCGTACATGGCACAGTCGGTGTTGCCGTGATGGCTGTCGGCCATTCTTTTGACCGCCTCGCGGCGCGACTTGCGCACATCGCAGATGGCCAGCACCTGCACTTCCGGGTTCGACATGAATGAGCGAAGCACGCCGGCGCCGCGGCCGCCGATGCCCAGGCCGGCAAGCGTGATGCGCTCGCTGGGCGCGGCAGCGCCGAAGCCAAGCGCCCGGCCGGGAACGACTTGCGGTGCGAGCGTCACCGCGGCGACTTGGGCGGTCCGCTTGAGGAACCGCCGACGGGAAAACGAGGTGGTCCGGAGCGACATAGGATACTCCTTATAATGGGTGGGATCGAAAGTATCGTTGGTGGGCAAAGGTGGTCGGCGTGACGACAACCACTGCGAAAGCGGCAGGTGGCGTCCGGCCCGGCGACCGCTGTCCGTTGCGTCAACACCAAACATCATAACCTCCCTCAAACCAGTTTGCAACAGGTGCCGGCCTCGATCGTGTGCCGGCCTCGATCGTAACCTTGCCAACTGCTGTCACTGTCGGCATCGTAGCCGAAGTCGTGAGACTTCGCTTTTTCAGGGTTCGGTCCGCAGTCTCACAACTTCGGCTACGGCTATCAATTGGCAAGGTTACGATCGACGCCCAAGCGCATCTCCAACGTCAGGTATAAAGCGCGCCACCGGCCTAATGGGACCGCGTGCCCGCAGCCACGGGCTCTTCTTTGCATTTTTACGGGACGGATTGCACGAAAAAGGGCGCATACTTTCCATAACCGTTCGTTCTTCGGCTGCCAGAGAACCCGCCGCAAACCGCATGTCCCGCAATTCCGGCATGTTTGCCCCCGCAACAGCCCCTGCCAAGTCGTCCTCAGCCACCGCGGCAGTTTTTTGCCCGACGTGGCGCGTGGGGGCGCAGCACCGCGCCGCGAGCCGGCTCGTTTGCTTCGCGCTGATCCTGGCCGCGGTCGGGTTGTCGAACAACGGCGCGCAGGTGTGGGGTTTGACCTCTGCTCTGGAAACGGCGCGGCCGGTCGCGGCAGCGGAGCCGCTCGAAGTGGCAGCCGCTTTGCATCGCGGGGGCGCCACGGCCCTGGTGCAAGGCCATCTCAACGACTTGGAACGCCGGCTGTTCGACGATGC
>SKZG01000481.1 GCA_007127495.1 Planctomycetales bacterium | reverse complement strand
TGGAAAACTGGCTCCAATCGCACGGCGAGAAGATTCAAGCCGTCTTCGCCCAGAACGATGAAATGGCCATGGGGGTGCTGCTGGCCATCGAGCGGGCGAACATGAAGGACCGGATCGTCGTGGTCGGGGTTGACGCCATTGCCGACGCGCTGGCGGCCGTCCGCGACGGAAGGCTCGACGCCACCGTCTTCCAAGACGCCGCCGCCCAGGGCCGTACTGCGGTGGAAACCGCCGTCCGCATTCTCAACGGCGAACCGTACGAGAAAGAAGTGTTCATCCCGTTCCAGTTGATCACGCGCGAGAACGTGAGTCGCTTTGACTCCAAAGCATGGTCTGACTCCCAAACGTGGTCGGTGATGAGCCAGCGGTTGTCGTATCGGCGGAGTGTCAGCTCCAACGTAATCGGGTATCGATTGTAGGGGAATTGACCCTGGCGGTCGCGGAACTCGAGGACGGCCGAAACCTGCACCTTGACGCTCGGCGGGCTGGTCAGCTCATTGATCCGGCCGACCTCGAGTCGTGTGATCCGAACGCGGGTGAACTCAGCGCGGCGCATCCCCAAGCGCACAAGGCGTTCGGTTGCCTTGGCCTGGGGCGCCAGGCAGGCGAGCACGGCGTCGGGGTCGTTGGCCTCGAGTGCTGCTCGGCCGGCTTCGACCGCCGCCTCGACCCGCTCCCGCTCGGTCACGACCAGCCATTCGAGGGCCACCAGGGCGAGTACCAGCAGCAACACGCCGCCCATGGCCACCAGCACGACGCCACGTCCGGTGCGCACGAGAACCACCCCGAGAATCGCTTCAACAACGATCCCCGCCAGGATAGCCGGCCATGGGTTCTCCAGCAGGATGGTCACAAAGTCGACTACCCGAACAACGGCCCGCCGTAAAGGGCGCCGTCGCCCAGGATTTCCTCGATGCGGAGCAACTGGTTGTACTTGGCCATCCGGTCGGTGCGAGAGGCCGAGCCCGTCTTGATTTGACCGGTACCCAGGCCCACGGCCAGATCGGCGATGGTCGAGTCCTCGGTTTCTCCGCTGCGGTGGCTGATCACGGCGGTATATCCGTTGCGGCGGGCGAGTTCGACGGCTTCGATGGTTTCGGTCAGGCTGCCGATCTGGTTCACCTTCACCAGGATGCTGTTGGCGATGCCTTCCTCGATACCCCGCGCGAGACGATTCGTGTTCGTCACGAACAGGTCGTCGCCGACGAGTTGGACCTTATCGCTGAGCCGGTCGGTCATCAGCCTCCAGCCGTCCCAGTCGTCTTCGTCGCAGGCATCTTCGATGGAGCAGATGGGGTACTGATCGACCCATCCGGCCAGCAGGTCGATGAAGGCGGCCGCGTCGATTTCCTTGCCGTCGACCTTATAGAGCTTCTTTTCGCCGTCGTAGAACTCGCTGGCGGCGGCGTCCAGTGCGATGAACACCTGCTCGCCCATCCGGTAACCGGCCTTCTCGGCGGCTTCCATAATGACGTCGAGCGCCTCGACGTTGCTTCGCAGGTCGGGCGCGAAGCCGCCCTCGTCGCCCACGTTCGTGCTCAGGCCCTTGCTCTTGAGCACGGTTTTGAGGTTGTGGAAAATCTCGCAGCCGGCGCGAATGGCGTCGCTGAACGATTCGACGCCCAGCGGCATGACCATGAACTCCTGAATGTCGACGGCGTTGTCGGCGTGGCTGCCGCCGTTGATGATGTTCATCATGGGGGCGGGCAGAATGCGTGCTTGGACTCCGCCGAGGTAGCGGAACAGCGGTAGTCCGGAGTGGTCGGCCGCCGCATGGGCCGCAGCCAGCGAAACGCCCAGGATGGCGTTCGCCCCGAGCTGGTTTTTGTTCTCCGTGCCGTCGATTTCGATCATGCGTTGGTCGAGCGCCACCTGATCGAGCACATCCATTCCGCAAAGCTCGTCGGCCAGTCGCTCGTTGACGTTCTCGACGGCCTTGAGCACCCCCTTGCCAAGGTATGCCTTCGCATCGCCGTCGCGCAGCTCCAGGGCCTCGTGAACCCCCGTGCTGGCCCCACTGGGTACGGCTGCGCGGCCGAACGAGCCGTCGGCCGTCTCCACGTCCACTTCAATGGTTGGGTTGCCGCGGCTGTCGAGGATTTGCCGGGCACGAATATCTACAATCGTTGAACTCATGGCGTCGTTCCTTACAAAGCGTGAAATCATGCGCCTCCGTTTCTCGGTGCGAGCGATTTTGGGGGGTGGAACCGGCACACAGCGCGTGCCGGTTACACGACCACAGCCTCGCACCTGGAAACGAAAGGGCCGAAAAATCGAAATTGGGACAGTCGCCGTGACCGGTTACTGCATTTAGTCGTATTTTGCCCCAAGCCCGCTCTCTTGCCTAGCGGGGGTTCCTAAAATGCGCCATTCCAGCTCGTACGGAGTATACACGGCGCTGGGAACGGGGTTATAATCGCAGTAACCGTTTCCGGAACCGATGAACCAACCATGAGCGCTTTCACTACCAATCAAGCCGCCGCCGGCCGCGCGATGCCTGAGCCCCTGCCGGAGAATATCCGTAGCGTCCAGCCCGGTGGGGGGGTGGGTATGACGGTGGAACTACTCTGGGGGCGATGGCGGCGTGCCTACCTGCGCCGGATACGGCCCGGCTACGTCGAACGCATGGCCCGCCTCCGGCAAGGCGATACGGACGGCGCCCCGCACGAAGTCCTCGACCCACGCGACCTGAAGTACTGCCGCAACCAGTGTACCGCTCACTGGGAGGAAACGGACAACCCATTCGCCTGGCGCAGGCGGATTCCCCTGGCAAGGTGGGGCTTGGCCGAGTTGCAGTTGTTCGGTTGGCCGCTGGTGGCGCTAGTCGTCGGGCTTTCGTGGATTTGGTGGCCGCTTGGCTGTGTGGCCGCCGTGCCGCTGGCGCTGGTCGTCTGGTTCTTCCGCGATCCCCCGCGGACGATCCCCGAAGGGCCCGGGATGATCGTCTCGCCCGCCGACGGGAAGCTCGTGGAGATCACTCGTTTGGCCGACGACCCGGACCTTGGCGGCCCGGCCGTTCGGCTCGGCATCTTCCTTTCCATTTTCAACGTCCATATCAACCGGTCGCCGGCGGCGGCGCGCGTCATCGCCATGCGTTACTCGCCCGGTGAGTTTCGCAATGCCCTCGACCCTGCCAGTGCGCGGGTCAACGAGCACACATCCATCGTGTTGGAAGAGGAAGCGCCGCCGCATCGGAGGATGATCGTCCGGCAAATCGCCGGCGCCATCGCCCGCCGTATCGTGTGCGACCTGCGACCGGGCGAGGACGTCGCTCGGGGCCATAAACTAGGCATGATCAAGTTCGGCTCCCGCACGGAACTGGTCCTGCCCGATACCGACGGCTTGCGCATCGAAGCCCAAGTTGGCGACCGTGTGCGCGCCGGCGCGACCGTGCTTGCCCAATACGAGTGACCCGAATCATGCGCACCGTGGCCGTCTTTCCGACCCTCTTGACGCTGGGCAACCTGGTGTGCGGGTTTTTTGCGATTGTGGTGGCGTCGCGGGTGGACAAGCCGGACGGGATTGGAACCGATCTGGCCGACACGACCAACGTGATGATCAGCGGCTGGCTGATTTTCCTGGGCATGGTGTTCGACGCGTTGGACGGCTATGTGGCGCGCCTGTCGCGAACGTCCAGCGACTTCGGGGCGCAACTGGACAGCCTGTGCGACCTGGTCACCTTCGGCGTGGCGCCGGGATTCCTGCTCGTGAAAATGTGCCCCCGGTTCGCCCACATGCATCGGCAGGCGATTTGGGTGATCGCGGCAACGTACGCGGTATGCGTGGCGCTGCGGCTTGCCCGATTTACGCTGGAAACCAACGAGGACGACGATCACTTGCATTTCAGCGGGCTTCCGTCGCCTGCGGGCGCGGCGGCCATCGCCAGTTTTGCCATCATGTTCTATGCGCTTCGGAAAGACGAAGGTCCGTTGTGGTACGCGCAGCACATCGACCACGCGCTGCAAATTGTGCTGCCCTTTTTTGCCGTGCTGGTGGCCGGCCTGATGGTGTCGCGCGTGCCGTACCCGCACGTGGTCAACCAAGTGGTTCGCGGCCAGCGCAGCTTCGCCCACGTGGTGGCCGTGGTGTTTGCCCTGTTGGCCATTATGGTCATTCGGGGCTACGCAGTGCCCCTGGTGTGCTGCGCGTTTGTGTTATCGGGCCCGGCGCGGTATGCTTGGCAACGTTATGTGGAGCGACGTGAACGGAAAGAGTCGCTTTTTTGAGGCTCTTCCGTTTCCAGGTGCAGCCATCCTTTGTTTTAGGGACGGCACAGCGGCGTGTGCCTACTAAATTATGCCCTGTACCTAGAAACGGAAGAGGTTTTTTTGTGAGTGTGCACCAACGCAGGGAGAAATCGGATGTTTTCAGGTATTGTGGAATCGCTCGGCAAAGTGGCTGAGTTGCGCGACGAGCCGCCCGGCTGCACGCTGGTTGTTCGCGAACCGAAGATCGCCGGCGAGACGGCGGTGGCCGATAGTGTGTCCATCAACGGGTGCTGCCTTACGGTCGTGGCCGCCGATTCGGAAACCATGGCGTTCCAGGCCGGACCGGAAACCCTCAAGCGAACCAACCTCGGCGATCTGAAGGTGGGCAGCCCGGTGAATCTGGAGCGGGCATTGAAGGTCGCCGACCGGCTGGGCGGGCATTTCGTCAGCGGACACATCGACGGCACCGGGCAGCTCATCGAGCGCAACGACCAGGGCGAATGGTCGGAGTTCTGGTTCTCCATCTCGCCCGCGATCGCCCGCCAAATGGCCCCCAAGGCCTCGATTGCCGTCGATGGCGTGAGCCTGACCATCGTCGAGAGCGAGCCGGAGCGGTTCAGCGTGGCGCTGATCCCCTATACGCTGGCCGTCACAACGCTTGGCCCCATGAAGTTGGGCGACCGCGTGAACCTGGAAACCGATATTCTGGCCAAGTACGTCGAGCGTCTGATCGAAAGCCGGGAGTGGACGTGAACGCACCTGCCAGGCAAACCGCTTCCTTCCTCCGCCGGCGCTTCGAACAAGCGGGTGTGCGACCGCGCGCGCGTTACGGCCAAAGCTTTCTGGTCGACTTGAACCTGCTCGATATCCTGGTGGAAGCGGCGCAATTGGAGCCGCACGACGTCGTGCTCGAAGTGGGCACCGGCACCGGCTCGCTCACGCAGTGGATGGCCCCGCGCGTGGCCGCCGTAGTGACCGTCGAGATCGACCGGCAGTTGTTCCAGCTTGCCAGCGAGGAGCTGTACACGCTGGAAAACGTGACCATGCTCCAGCTCGACGCGCTGCAGAATAAGAACCGGCTCAATCCGGCCGTTCTTGACGCCGTGTGGGAAGCCCTCGACGCGGCGCCGGGGCGCCGCTTCAAGCTCGTGGCGAACCTTCCGTACAGCGCGGCCACGCCCGTCATCGGCAACCTGCTGGCACTGGAGCGCGCGCCCCATTCGATGATCGTGACCGTGCAGAAGGAATTGGCGGAGCGGTTGACCGCCCGGCCGGGCACCAAGGACTACGGGGCGCTAAGCATTTGGGTGCAAAGCCAGTGCGAGGCCGAGGTGGTGCGCATCCTGCCACCGAGCGCCTTTTGGCCCCGCCCAAAGGTCGAGTCGGCCATTGTTCGGATCGTTCTGGATCCCGGTCGCCGCGCTCAGATAGCCGACCGTGCTCTGTTTCACGAATTCACCCGGTCCCTGTTCCGCCACCGGCGCAAGTTGCTGCGCGGCCAGTTGCTGAGCATGATGCAGGGGCAGTTTGACAAAGCCCAGGTCGACGCCGTGCTCGGGGCGGTCGGCCTCTCGGCCCATGCCCGCGCAGAGCAACTCGACGTTGCCACCATGCTGCGTCTTTGCGCGGCGTGCCATGGCCAGCCGTAGGGTCAAGTGTTCCGTTGTTATCGAACCGGACGCTAGCGCGTTGCGGCTGATGGGAAGTTTACGTCAAGACGAGTGCCCGGTCGATGCGTCGGAGGGCGCGGTCGCGGCCGAGCAGGGCGAGGGCATCGAACATGCCCAAGCCTGCCTGCTTGCCGGTAACGGCTACGCGTACGGCGTGAATGATTTGGCCCACTTGGATTCCCTCGGCCTCTAGGAACGCGTGCATGTCGTGTTCGAGCGTTTCCGGATCGAACGTTTCCAGGGTCGCCAAGCGCTCGCGGTACTTGCGGAGCAGGTCTGCCGCGCCCTCTTTGCGAAGCCGTTTGTCGACCGCCTTCGGGTCGTACAGCAGTTGATCGTCGGGGACGAAGAACTCGTCGAATGCGACAATATCGCCCGCAACCCGCAGCCGGTCGCCGGCGGCCGCCATGACGCGCTCCACAAGCCGTTCAGCATCGCCGCCGGCGGGTGCGGGAACCAACCCGGCCCGCTGCAGGAACGGCAGGGCGAGGGTGGCTTTTTGCTCCGTGCCAAGCTGGTTGAAGTGCCATTGCTGGAATGCCGAGAGCTTGGCCGGATCGAAGCCGGCCGGCGCGCGGTTCACCCGCTCCAGCGAAAAATGCTCGATCAACTGGTCGCGGCCGAAGTGTTCGGTGCGCTCGTCGAGCGACCAACCCAGCAGGGCAAGATAGTTCAGCAGCGCCTCGGGCAGATAGCCCACCTTTTCGTAAAAGCCGACAATGACGGGATTGAATGCCTCCGGGTCGGCCGGCACGCCGATGCGGTCGGCAATGCGCCGGCCGTGCTCGAGCAGTTGGGCGAATTCGCGGTTTTTCAAGTATTTGGCCAGCTTTCGCTTGCTTAGCTTCGTCTTGCTGCCCGGTTCGGCCACGAAGGGCAAATGCGCATACTGGGGTAGTTCGTAGCCCAGGGCCTGGGCGATGAACACCTGGCGCGGCGTGTTGGACAGATGCTCCTCAGCCCGAATGACGTGGGTGATTTGCATGGCATGGTCGTCCACCGTACTGGCCAGGTGGTACAGGCAGGAGCCGTCCGCCCGCCGGATGACGTGGTCCTGTTCCTGGGCCCATTCGAAGTCGACGGGGCCGCGAATCAGGTCGTTGACGACGAGGTTTCCCTCACGCGGCATTTTGAGCCGGACGACCGCCTTCCGCCCGTCGGCCTCGAAGCGCCGGGCGTCAGCGTCGGTTTCGGCTATGAACCGGCGACTGGCCACGAAGGGCCGCTTTTCGCGCTGCGCGGCCTCGCGCTCGGCCTGGACCTCCTCGGTTCGGGCGTAGTCGCGGTATGCGTGGCCGGAGGCGAGCAACCGTTCGGCCGCCTCCTCGTACCACTTCCACCGCAGCGACTGGTAATACGGCCCGTGCGGCCCGCCCACGTCAGGACCTTCATCCCAGTCGATCCCCAGCCAGCGCAGCCCGTGCAGGATCGGCTCCAAGGCTTCCTGGACGTTCCGCTGTTGGTCGGTGTCGTCGATACGGAGGATGAACTGCCCTCCATGTTTTCTGGCAAAGAGCCAACAAAACAGCGCAGTGCGGACACCGCCGATGTGCAAGTAACCGGTCGGACTGGGAGCGAAGCGGGTGCGAGTGGTAGACATACGCAGATGGTCGTGGGGTCGTGGTCGGGAAGGTCGTCAGCGAGGAGAAAGTATACCAGCGATGTCGGCTACGGAGGATGGGGAGGGGCCGAACCGGCTCAGGTCCATTTGCGCTGCTGCGACTGCTCGTTCTGAAGGCGCTCGCGCATCAGCCGCGCCCGCAACGCTTTTTTCTCCTGCTTGGTCAGCCTTCGTCCGACTGCGGCCGCCGCTTCGGCGGCGTCGAACTCGGGCTCCGGCTTGGGTTCGGAACGACGCCGCAGCACAGGGGCGGGCGATTGATGCGGCGAGTCGATGGCGATCCACTCCTCGGGGCCCACAGCCTCCAACTCGGCAGCTTCGCACAAGGCATCTTCTTCGCACGATCGGTTCGCCGGCGAACCGGCCGCCTTCGGCGCCCGGCGGGGCAGAAGCCCGGCGGCATCGAGCAGAACATACCGGGCATGCAATGCGGTGGCCACGAACAGCATCCAGCAGCCGAGCATTTCCGCACCGCGAGCGAACATCGGCACGCCGGCGGCGGTCTCGGCGCGCACCCAACCCACCTGCGCGACCACGGCCGAGGCGAGGCACGCCCCCGCGACCAACAGGGCCGCCGTCGAGAGGCGTGCAGGCCAGGTATCGACGATTAGCCGCGAGCCCAGCGCGCTGAGCAGCACCAGGTACGGGACGGCCCACCACGCGGTTCCATCACCGTACACGGCCGTACCGGTAAGCTGTGTCAGGACGTCTTTGAAGCCCTCGCGCAGGCCGGCCGTTGTGTCGATGCTCATCACCAACCAAAACGTGGCGGCCCACAGCCAGATTCGGTAGTAGCCTCGGTAATCGTCCGTTTTGTACCGGCGCACGGAGTACACCAGCACCGACGCGACCGACGCGGCCAGGAGCGCCGACGACGAAAACCAAGCGGCCAAATTGCCCCGGCCGGCCAAATCGAACGCCGCGATCCGGCCGCCGGATGTCCAGGGCTCCAAGCGAGGCATCCAAGCGTACAATAGCCCGATCCCCCCCATCGCCGCCATTCCGGCGAACAGCAGGAGGCAATGCGCGGGCAGGCGGCGCGGGACGAGATCGGTAACTCGCGGTTGTTCGGCAAGGGCTTCCTGGCCATAGTGCGGTGTTTTTCGGCCAAATGCGTCTTTCGCGTCCTCCGGGCGCGCGCATCTCGCTGAACCGCTCGCTCTGCCGCGGCCATACCCCTCGTTGAGGAGCAGCCGGCGGCGGTCGTCGCGCTGACCACTGCGACGGAACTGGTTGGAGCAATTCAGCGACACGATTCTTTCCTAATGCGTTCGGCGGCCGCGCAGGCGTTCATGTGGGAACGCTGAGGACCCCTCCAGCGGAGGGGCCGTCCCAGCCTTTGCGGCATCGTGGGCAATTTGCCGTCACTCCGCCGGTCCGTCCGAGACTGCCGCGTATCCCTTGCTAAGCATTCGGCCAACCTGAGCGGGTGGGTGAAGTTCCAGTGCGCGCGAGCGAAGAGTGCATCGAATCAGCACATCCACCCTAGCTTGGCTATATTGCCTTTCGTGCCTGACGCCAACGCGCGCAGAAGCTGAAATGGGTGACCAACGGAGGCTGCCTATGGAAATAACCACCCAGTGGTGTTACAATGAAACGGTTTAGCAAGAAACGGGA
>SKZG01000322.1 GCA_007127495.1 Planctomycetales bacterium | reverse complement strand
TCGCCGAACCGGGCGACGCCTCACTGGACGCCGACCCCGTTCAGTTGCATGTGGCCCTGCGAGCCCTCGGCCGCAATTCGGCCGAGGCGATCGGCCGCGGGGGCCGGATCGAGTTGGAACTGAGGACCGAGCCCGAGGAAATACTCATCCAGGTGCGCGACACCGGCCCCGGCATTTCCCCGGAGGAGCGCCGGCACATCTTCGACCCCTTCTACTCGGCGCGCCAGGCGGGGCGGGGGCTGGGCCTCGGGCTGTCGAAGGCCTGGCGAATCGTCACCGGCCACGGCGGCCGCATCGACGTCGACAGCAAGCCCGGCCACGGCGCCACCTTCACCCTCCGATTCCCGCGCCGCGGGTAAGGGCAGCCGGCGCGTCGATGCTGGAGGCAACCGTTCACAGGGGACTGTCCCAATCTTACTTGCCGTAGTTATTGGTAGTTGCCAAACATCGCTCCACCAGGGCAAGCCCGGATGATGGGATAAACCGGGGCTGAAAAGGCCGTCTGCACCCCCCCGCCCTCCTTGACCGGCGACCGGGTTGACACAGCGCCTGCCTGGGCCTACAGTGCGCCGAGGTTGTCCGACACTCGTTCACCCACACGCACTGACCACGGTAACTCCAGAGCACGGATTCCATGGACCAGATTCTCGTCGATCCTTCCGACGAACGGCGGATTCTCGATTTCCGCCCGCTGGGGTTCCGCGACGTCGCCGTGCTGGGCCGGTACAGCTACGCCACCGCCCACGGCGTGCTGGAGGACCATTCGCACGGCGAGATGCTGGAAATCTGCTTCCTGGAAAGCGGCGAGCAGACGTACGTGGTGGGCGGTACCGAGTACCGGCTTACCGGCGGCGACCTGTTCGTCACCTTCCCCGGCGAAGTCCACGGCACGGGCCACACGCCCGAAGGAAAGGGCAGGCTCTATTGGATGCTGCTGTTTGTGCCCAAGGGCAACCGGGGCTTCCTGGCATTGCAGCCGGCCGAGGCCCGCGAACTGATCGACCAACTGCTGCGGCTGCCCCGGCAGTTCCGCGCGGCGGGCGACCTCAAGAAGACGCTCGACCGGATCTTCGAGGTGTTCGACCGGCGCGACGCGCCCCTGCGCGCGGCCGACCTGCGGAACCTGCTGCTGCGGTTCCTCCTCGACGTGCTCGACTCGGCCGGCTGGTCGACGTGTGGGAAAGCCTTGGCCGTGGTGGCCTGACAATTGTGATTTGCGGCCGTAGACACGGAAAAGCCAGAATCAAGCACTCTATTCTTTCGCCAGCTCAACACATATTCCCCCCGCCCTCAGGGCTTTGTGGACCGGCGAGAACCACAGTTCCTGGCGGAGTTTCAACCCGGCTTCCTCGCAAAGGCCGTACAGCGTTTCCCGGTTGTAGGTTCGGCAGCACCACAGCCGACTGGTCCATGCGCCGGCCATGTTATCTTCCGTTGTAAGAAGCAACATGCGAGCTTGGGGTTGCATAACCCGGCCCAATTCGCGCAGGCCCAGGAGGGCGTCGGGGAGGTGTTCCAGCACATAGCCGCACGTGATGCAATCGAAGGTTTCGTCGGGAAACGGGAGCTGTGTGATGTCGGCCGCAAAGAATTGGAGCCGATCACTTCGCAACCTGGCCCGAGCGCGGCGGAGCATTCCCGGCGACAGGTCAACGCATGTGATCTTCGCGTCGGCATGGGCCCGCTTGAGCAAATGCCGCACGAGCTGCCCAGCCCCGCTGCCAACGTCGAGAATATGGCGCGCGTCGCCCAGGTCGAACTTACTGGGTTGAAACAATCGTTCACCCAGCGGCGCGTGGAGTGACAGGGCACTGCACGTGGCAAGGAGCGCTCCCTGGGGGCCGTCGTACACGTCGCGCACCTTGCGACGGTAACTCTCAAAGCTGACCTTGCGGATCAGCGAGTGCTCTAAAAGCCGGTTGATAAGTTTCGGGCGACGGCGGCCGCGGTTTTGCGGCCGATCGCTGGGACGTGGACGATAGGTGGACATTGCACCGCCTGGTTTCTTGGCCGTTCCCTTCCCAGGGGCTGACAGCCTGTTTCAGGGACGGCACACGGCGTGTGCCTACTACAATGAAATGGCCGCACCTAGAAACGGAATCGCCGGTTTATGGCTCTTCCGTTTCTAAGTGCAGACAACCTTTGTTTCAGGGACGGCACACGGCGAGTGCCTACTACGATGAAGCGGCCTGCACCTAGAAACGGAATCGCCGGTTGTTTTTAGGAATAGCCCCAAGATACCAGCGAATCGGCCCAGCGGGAAGCCCCCCCGTCAAGAGGCCGCAACCCAGCTATGTGTCGGGGCATGGAGGTAGAAGCAACCCCGAGCCACTATCGACCAACCAGCGTGCGATAGTAGTCAATCGACCGTCGAAGCCCCTCCTGGAAACCAACCTGGGTTTCGTATCCAAGTAGTTGACGAGCCTGGGTGATGTCGGCCAGGCTTTCGCGCACGTCGCCCGCTCGTGGCGGATCGTGTCGTGGCTGAACGCAGGTACCCAGCAGGTCGTTGATCGAGGCCAGCAGTACCAGCAGGCTGAACTGCGTGCCATTGGCGATGTTCAATACCTGGCCGGCCACGTTCGGTGCATCGGCAGCCAGTAAGTTGGCGTGGACAACGTTGGCCACGAACGTGAAGTCGCGCGACTGCTGACCGTCGCCGTAGATAACCGGCTGCTCACCAGACAAGATGGCGGTAATGAACCGGGGGATGACGGCGGCGTATTCGCTTTTCGGGTCCTGCCGCGGGCCAAATACATTGAAATATCGCAAGGCCACCGTTTCCAAACCATAGGTTGCGGTGAAGGCGCGGCAGTAGTATTCGCCGGCGAGCTTGGCCGCGGCGTACGGCGAAATAGGCAACGGCAAGTCCGTTTCACGCTTGCTCGACGTGGGTTGATCACCATAGGCGCTGCTCGACGCTGCATAGACCACCCGGCCCACCCCGGCCGCACGGGCGGCATCCAAAAGGATGACCGTTCCTGTTACACAAGCGGCATTCGTATCCAGCGGCCGGTTCACACTTCGCGGCACCGAGGCCAGCGCGGCCTGATGGAACACGCACTCGACACCGCTGACGGCTCGAGCTACGGCATCGGCATCGAGCAAGTCGGCCTCGAAGAACTCGATCCGATCGCTGAAAGACTCCATATTTCCAAGGTGCCCGGTGCTCAAGTTGTCGAGCACCCGAACGGTGTCGCCTCGCTCAACCAGCGCCGCGGCAATATGCGATCCAATAAAACCGGCGCCGCCGGTTACCAGGTAAGTGCCCATTCTGCTAAACTTCCATTGGGGTACAAGGCAGTGAGATTACGACGACGCACGGACAACGAACAACAGAATCACTCCCAGCAGGACCACCGCTGCCGCCGCAATGGACCAGTGCAGCCACGCCCGCGCCGCGCGGCGTTCGCGCCGCTCCTCTTCCTCTTCCTGTTGCCGGAGGTGTTCGAGGCTGGCGTTATAGCGGAGCTTGAATTGCGTATTGCAAAAAGGGCATAAGGCCTCTTCGCCCACCATTTCCTCGGGCGTTTCCAACACATGCCCATTCGGACAGGGAATATGCAATACCTCGGGCGGCTGCAAGGGCATTTCCGCGACTGCCGGATCGTGGCCGGACGGGGCCTCGCCCAGCGCGGAAAAGTCGGGGCCGCGACGGAGGGCGGGGGACGCGGCGGCTTGGTTTGACGCGCCATGGTCGGATGAGGCCCCCGATGCCTCGCCGGCGGCCGACGGGGCAGGGTCAGGCGCTGAGGGCGACGGTATCAGCATCGGAACCGCGCATTCCGGACACTCGCACTGCTGACCGACCGCCGATTCCTCGGCTTGTAGAAGATGTCCGTTCGGGCATAAGAATTCAAAAGGCATGGCAAGTACCGGCTATGCGTAGGTGATCCATGGGTCAATCGGCCTATGTGCCGCATAAATAGCGACATTCTGCGTGAGTGTCTACCTTTATTGTGGTTCAGGAACAGCGCTGCGTCCAATACGCCATACAAAGGGCCGGACGGTTCCGCAGTCGCGTCCAGCGAAGGAAAACGACGGCCCACGCCCGCTTTGCGCCCCCCACGGCACATTGACACCCCTCGAATCATTGCCTAGTATGAAGATGGTAACGGCACTCGTCAAGGATATCTGAATTATGACACCCCATTTCGAATCTGAGTTGAGAATACGCGAACCTTCGCCGGCCACGTTGGACCATTTGGGCGATATCGAGCCGAGCAGGAACGGGCAAATTGACCAAGGTCGCATTGAACGGGCTGTGCGGGAGATTTTGCTGGCCATCGGCGAGGACCCAGACCGCGAGGGGCTCCTGGATACCCCCGCACGTGTTGCCCGCATGTACGCCGAGCTGTTCGCCGGCCTGCACGAAGATCCCACCATCCACCTGCAGAAGTTCTTCTCGGATACATGTGACGAGGTGGTACTGGTTCGCGATATCAGCTTCAACAGCATGTGCGAACACCACATGCTGCCGTTTATGGGAAAGGCGCATATCGGCTATCTTCCGGGCGATCGAGTCGTTGGGTTGAGCAAGCTGGCACGAGTGGTGGATAGCGTTGCGCGGCGGCCCCAGGTGCAGGAACGCATGACGGAGCAGATTGCCGATTTATTGGAGGAACAGCTTCATGCGAAGGGTGTGGCGGTGGTCATCGAAGCCGTACACACATGCATGACGATCCGTGGTATTCGTCGGCCGGGCAGTATGTGCGTGACCTCTGCGATGAAAGGGTGCTTCCGCAATCGAGCATCGAGCCGGGCGGAAATCATGACGTTGATGTACGGCGATCGGCGGTAGCCCCTTATGGAGCAGTACGAGGCGCAACGCGGTATCATCCTGGACGACCTCCGCGGGTTGGTCCGCGGGGACGTACTCGGCGACCCGGTGTACCGCCAGTTGTACACAAGCGACGGGAGTATCTTCGAAATCCGGCCGCTGGCGATCGTTCGGCCACGGAATACGGCCGACGTCGTCGCTTGTGTGCAATATGCGGGCGAAAAAGGGATTCCAGTCCATGCCCGCGGCTCGGGAAGTGGTGTGGCCGGTGAATCGCTCGGGCATGGCTTGGTTGTCGATTTCTCCAAATTCCTGCGTCGCATCCTTTATGCTGACCAAGACCGCATTCGTGTGCAGCCCGGCGTGGTCCATGAACGATTGAACGCCCACTTGCAGCGGGCCGGGCGCATCTTCGGACCGGACCCGGGCAACAGCCAGGTCACGACCATTGGAAGCGTTCTTGCCATCAACGGTGCGGGTAGCCGCTGGCCCCGGTATGGCGCCGCCTCCGAGAACGTGTGTAGCCTGCAAGTGGTCACCGCGCAAGGCGAGGTCATGGAACTCAGCCGGGAACCGCTCGCCACAGAGCACGCTGCCTCCGGCGGGGCTGGGCAACGGCATTTGGTGCAGCGGCTTGCCTCGCTGCTGCGCGAAAGGGCCGACCTGATTCGTCAATACGGGCCGAAATCGCCTACAAACCGTTGTGGCTACAATCTCAGTGGCGTCTTGGAAGACGTGCATCTGAATGTAGCTCGGCTGATTTGCGGTTCGGAGGGGACGCTGGCGCTGATCACCGAGGCAACGCTTCGTACTGAGCCGTTGCCGCAGAATCGGGGAGTGGCGCTATTGCTGTTCGACAGTATCGACAAGGCGGCCCGCGCCGTACTCGAAATCCTGCCGCACCACCCAACGGCGTGCGAGCTGATGGACCGGCGCCATTTGAGCCTGGCGCGTGAAACCGAGGTCCGTTTTGACCTCCTTATCCCGGCCCACACCGAGGCGATCCTGCTAGTGGAACAGGAAGGGAACGACCCGCAGGATACACAGACCCGCCTCCGACAACTGGTCGAGGAGGTTCGCGACGCGCGGCGGCTGGCGTTCGACGCGCGTCAGGCATTTGACCGGGACGATTTTGATCTTTACTGGCGGCTGGCCACGAAAACTCAACCTGCCCTGTTTCAGGTTCGTGGACCGACGCGTCCGGTCCCCGTGGTGGAAGACATTGCCGTGCCCCCCGAAGTTTTGCCCGAGTTTCTTGTTCGCGTGCAAAATGTGTTGAAGCGAAACATGGTCACTGCATCGATATTCAGTCATGCGGGCCAGGGGCAATTGCACGTGCAGCCGTTCCTCGACGTGTTCAACTCGTCCGACATCGATCGCATGCGACGGCTGGCCGAGGATCTTTACGAAGAGGTATTTCGTGTGGGGGGCACCATCAGCGGCGAGCATGGTGTGGGCCTGGCTCGAACAGCGTACATTCGGCGGCAAGTGGGCCCCCTCTACGATGTTTTTCGCGAGGTGAAGCAGATATTTGATCCGCAGAATCTTCTGAACCCAGGAAAGATTCTTGGCGATGATCCCGACCTGCTGACACGTCACCTGCGCCGTCCGATCGAACCGCCTGAACCGATTGTGGCCTCGCCGGCGGGAGTGCCCGAGACCCCCATGCGCGACCTTGTGGAATTGCAACTCGACTGGCATCCGTCCGAGGTGGCGTCGGCCGCGGCCGACTGCAATCGGTGCGGCACCTGTCGGACCCAATCGCCCGACGCGCGCATGTGCCCCCTGTTTCGCATCGCCCCTTCGGAGGAAGCTTCGCCGCGAGCGAAGGCGAACCTGCTTTGCGGTTTGCTGAGTGGGCAGTTGGAATTGAGCACGCTGACCAACGACCAGTTCAAACAGGTGGCCGACCTTTGCTATCACTGTCACATGTGCCGCTTGGAGTGCCCGGCCCATGTCGATATCCCGCGACTGGTTCGCGAAAGCAAAGGAGCGTACGTGGCGGCGAACGGGCTGGAAATGACCGACTGGATCATGACCCGCCTCGATGCCATCGCCGGGTTGGGCAGCCTGGTGAGTCCCGCAGCGAACTGGGCGCTTGCCAATCGGATGATGCGTTGGCTGGGCGAGAAGACGCTGGGGATTGCCCAGGGACGCAAACTTCCGCGTGTGACGTCGCGTCCCTATTTGCGCCGCGCATCCCGCAGCCGGCTCACCCGACCCTCGCGACGCACCGAGAGCAAAGTCGCGTATCTCGTGGACCTTTACGCGAACTACCACGATCCGCAATTGGCCGAGGCGTTCGTGGCGGTGCTTGGGCACAACGGCGTGTCGGTTTACGTGCCTCCCGGACAGCGGCAGGCCGGTATGCCAGCCATTGCCTGCGGGGCGCTGGACCGGGCTCGCCGACTCGCGCGGCGGAATGTCGCCGTCTTTGCGGAAGCGGTTCGGCAGGGCTATCACGTGGTCGCGACGGAGCCCGCCGCCGCGCTCTGCCTGCGCCGGGAATACCCGCAATTGCTCGACGACGAGGACGCGCGGCTCGTCGCCGAGAATAGCAGCGAGGCGTGTACCTTCCTCTGGCGAATGCATCGGGAAGCTCGGCTCCGGCTCGACTTCAAACCGGTTCATACCACGCTCGGCTACCATACCCCTTGCCACCTGGCAGCCCTCCGGGTGGGAACCCCGGGCGAGAATCTACTGCGATTGATTCCGGGGCTTCGAGTCCACCACGTCGAGGAAGGTTGTTCCGGGATGGCCGGCACCTTTGGATTGCACTACCGCCATTACCGCACCAGCCTGCGCGCCGGCTGGCGGCTCATTTCCCGGCTGCGGGATCCGAACCTTCAGGCGGGTACCACCGAATGCAGCACCTGCAAAGTGCAAATGGAACAAGGCACCACGAAGCCCACGATCCACCCCATCAAGGTGCTTGCATTGGCTTACGGCCTCATGCCCGACGTCGAAACCCTGTTGAAATCGCCCTGCAAAGAGTTGATCGTTACCTGAATAGAGAGTTTGTATGAGTGACACTCCCTGGTATCCCGAAGGTCTCCGCTTCCAATGCACCGGGTGCGGGAGCTGTTGTACGGGCGCGCCCGGCTACGTTTGGGTCACCCGTGCCGAAATCGCCGCCATGGCAAAGGCGCTCGATATGGATGAGGAGCAATTCGGGGAGCGGTACGTCCGCCGGGTGGGCAACCGATACAGCCTGAAGGAACTCGCCGGGGGTGATTGCATCTTCTACGACCCGGAACCGCGCACCTGCCGGCTGTATCGGCATCGTCCGCGCCAATGCCGTACGTGGCCGTTTTGGGCGTCGAACCTGCACCTGCCGCAAACATGGGACGAGATGGCGGCCGCGTGCCCCGGCGCCAATCGAGGCCGGCTTTACACGCTGGAAGAGATCCTGGAGCACAAGGCAGTCGTGCGCGTTTAGGGCTCGTCGGGGAACACCGGTAGGGGAACGCCGGGAGGGATCGGCATTTCCTCGAACCGCGGGTCGAGCGTGGTTTCCCGGTCGATGTGGGGAAGCGACGGATCCTCGGCGGATCGGTCGGCGCGCACCGGGCCCCGCACGATTTCGCCCGGATCCAGCCAAATGCCGCGGTCGTCCAGCCGCATGGTGCCAAGGTCCAGGTCAAGATTCATCCGCTGGACCTCATAATCGACCCATAGACTCAGGAAACTGTCCTGGGCGCTGAGAAGCCCGGAGAGGGCTTGCACCAGGTCGCGGGCGGTCGTAGCGCCAAATACCTGCTCTTCGCCCGGCCTCGGCGGACGCTGCAACCGAAGCTGTGTCAGCTCGACCTGGGCGATGGCTACCTGGACGCCCTCGCGTCGAAGCTCGAAGTCGAGCTGGTTCAGTTGGATGGTGCGGAGGGTTTCACGGAGCGATTGCGCGACTCCGTCCTCAAAGGCATAGTATTCGCGGCGTGCCCGATCGTAGTCGATGAGCGTCTCCCTGTAGTTGTTACGCTCAACGAGTCGTGTAAGCGGCGCGTCGAACTGCAAGCCCACCCGAAGCCGGCCCGTCGTGCCCCGAAACTTCACGGGGTTGTTGTCCTTTGTGCCCAAATCGCCTGAGAATGTAACGTCGAGATTGCCTCGCAGGGCATTCGCCGCGAGTTCAACTCGTCGCCACCGGTCGACCAGAGCAGCTCGGCCGTTCATCCAATCGAGGCGATTGTGCCGGGCCGTCTCGACCGCGTCCTGCCATGGCATGTCGATGGGCGTAAGCACCACAGTGTCGAGCCGCGCCCATGCCTGCAACAACGCAAGCGACGCCAAGTCCTGTGCTAGTCGCCGCAAGGATGCAATAAGCTCACCGGTGTTGATATCGGGCGGGCCGGGAGGTGGTGGAGCGG
>SKZG01000362.1 GCA_007127495.1 Planctomycetales bacterium | reverse complement strand
TTCGAGCCGCTCACGAAGCGGAGGGATATTGATGCGCAATACGTCGAGCCGGTAGTAAAGGTCTTCGCGAAAAGTTCCTTCGGAGATCTTTTCCAGCAGGTTGCGTTTGGTCGAGGCGATCACACGCACATCCGCCTCGATCAGCCGCGTGCCACCCACGCTCTCGTACACCTTCTCCTCGATGGCGCGCAGCAACTTCGACTGCTGCTCGACGGGAATGTCGTCCACGTCGTCGAGGTAGAGTGTGCCACCCTCGGCCAGGGAAAAGCGTCCCGGTCGCTGCGTTTCCGCGCCGGTGAACGACCCCTTCTCGTGACCGTACAATTCACTCTCGATGAGTTGCGGTGGAAAGAGCGTGCAGCCGACCTTCACCAGCGGGAACCCTTGCCGGTGTGAGCTGCGGTGAATCATCCGCGCCACAAGGTCCTTGCCCACGCCCGTCTCGCCGAAAAGCAGCACGTTGGCGTCGGTGCGGGCGCAGATGCCGGCCATGTGCTTCACGCGGCCGATGGCAGGCGAATGGCCGATAATTTCCTGCTCGATGCCCGTTGTGTCGTAGGTGGCGCGTTTGCGGCGTTGAATGCGCGCCAAGAGCGGGAAAAGGTCTTCATTGCGGAACGGTTTGGTCAGGAAGTCGAACGCGCCGAGTTTGACGGCCTCGACGGCGACGGGAATGCTGCCATAGGCTGTCATCATAATGACTTCCATTTCGGGCCAGGGCCCCTGTTTGATGCGCCGCAGCAGTTCGATGCCATCGAGCTTTGGCATCTTCAGGTCGGTGACCACGACGTCGAATGGGCCGCTTTCCAGGTGGCCGAGCGCTTCTTCGCCGTCGGAGGCGGCCACTACGTCGTGCCCCTGCGCGGCCAGATCGTCAGCCAGGGTCACGCGTTTGATCTTCTCGTCTTCGACAACCAGAATGCGCATAAGAAACTAAGGTATCGGACAGCCCGCCGGACCGCAAGATGCCCGCAATGCGCCGAATCGCCTCGCGGTGCGAAATCGTTGAAGGAAAGGCGATTTGCTCAAGCCACGGCAGTTGCCAGGCCGCCAATCAGAATCCGTATTTCACCATCCATTGGAAGACGAGCGATTCGCCGGGCTCGGTGGGCGCCGTGGGCTCGGGGCGCGTGTCTTGGTACAGTGTGCGCCACGAGGCGACCTCGAACCCGGTCACGAGCGATTTCGTTACGTCGAAGCTCGTGTTGGCGAAGAGGAACTGGTTGTAGGTCCGGCCGAAAAGTAGGTCGCTGTCGACCGGATCGTCTAAGCCATAACCGGCCGCGACGCGCCATCGCGGGGTGAGCTTGTAGGTGACGTCGAACCAGCCGCCGGAGGAGCGCACCGTGGAGCGGGTGCAGCCGCACACGCCCTGGCCAATCCCCCCCAAGAAGGCGCTGAGGTTCTCGCCCGTGAAGAACTCGCCCTTGACGGAAAGCCGGTCGGTGATGGGAACTCGCACGTCGACGTTGAACGACCACGTACGGAAACGCCGGTCCATTTCCGGCGGCAGGTTGAGCGGCGGCGGGCCGGCGGTCAGGAAGTCGAACCCCGTTTCGCCGATGTGGCCCGACACGCCCACCTCGATCGGCCGGCCGGCTGTGCGATCGCCCAGGGTTGTGGCCAGCCGTCCCTGAAGAATGGGCCAGCCGGTCGGTTCGCGTCGGACCCCGGGCGATGCTGCGAAATCGGTCACGATATTCTGCGTCAGAGCGAACTGCGAGGTGAGCATCAGGTACGGATCGGGATGGAAGTACCGCTCGAACCGAAACTGGGCGCGGCGGTAGCCGATGTTGCCGCCCACCCAGCCCACGGCGTAGTTGAGCATGTCGGGGTTCAAGGGCGAGATGACGTCCCAGTATTGCCCGATCAGCACCCGGTAGTCATCGTTCCTGGCCTGCCAATAGGCATGGCGAAGCAGCACCGTGGCCCGGTTCTCGTCGGCGGCAGTCAAGGGGCTTTGGAAGTCGATCTCGACGTTGGCCGAACTGAGCGAATTGTGCAACCAAGGGATGCGCGGCCCGTCGATGTTCAGTCCGAATCGGGTGCGCCGCGCGTCGATGATGAACGCGTCCTGCTCCTCCTCGGCTCGCGACGGAACGAAGATGGTGAAGGAACCGGGATTGGTCCGGTGGGTCTGATAGATCATGTCGGCCCAGAGGGCGCCGTACGGCACGATACGGAAGTCGCCCTTGGTGAATGAGAGACGCTTCATCTCGGCCTGGAGTTCGCCCCAGGTGAAGTACTCGTCGCCTGCCTGCGGCGCCAGCGCCGAATGTTTCATACTGACGGGAGCCGCCTCAACGGCCGGCAGTCGGGTGGGTTGTTCCCGAAGCCACTCCAACTCGGTGCGAAGCGCCTGCGTTTCCCTCTCGAGCTGGGCCATCCTCGCCGAAATATGTTCGTCAGCCGAAGCAAGCAAAAAACTGTGACTGACGATGGCGACAAAAGACACGGCCAGAGACAAACACTTCATGGGCTGGGCATCCTTTCCAAGCTGGCGGTCGGTCCCACCGTGACATCCCCACAAGGGACTCCTACAAGCAGTATCGTCTGCATAAGCTGCCCGCTTCACGAGTGTCGGGGCGTTGCGGCTTAGGCAATTTGCGGCGAGGGCACATCCCGAACAACCGAACGAAACAACGCAAACTGTCCAAATTGCCCGAAGAGGAAAGTGTTGCAAAAAAGTTGGCGCGTTGTGGGGGGCGTTTTAACCCGATACCCCTTGTGCTACAATTCGCTTGATTCGCTTGGATATACTCGCCGCGGCCTAAAACTGCGCTTTTCGTAGGATGGGCTTTAGCCCGTCAAAGAGAAGACGGACAAGAATGTCCATCCTACAAAAGCGCAATAACGGCACGCGGCGAGTATAAATGGGACAGGCCCTGTTCCAGACACGGCTCGGGGAGAGCGACCTTCTACGCACCGCCGGCCAGGCATCCGCATTGCCCCGAGCGGCGGTACGCTAGATTCAAAAGGGAGGCTTTATGAGACACGTCGTCAGTTTGGTGCTTGGCGGTGGACGCGGAACACGGCTCTATCCGCTGACAAAATACCGGTCGAAGCCGGCCGTACCGATAGCGGGCAAGTACCGGCTCATCGACATTCCGCTATCGAACTGCATCAACAGCCGCCTGAACCGGATGTACGTACTAACGCAGTTCAACTCGGTGAGCCTGCACCGCCATATTCGCCGCACCTATACGTTCGATGCTTTCGACGGCGGCTTTGTCGAGGTGCTGGCCGCGCAGCAAACGCTGGCCAACGCCACATGGTATCAGGGCACCGCCGACGCGGTGCGCCAGAACCTCAGTTACATCCGCCGGCGCGACATCGAATACGTTCTCATCCTGTCCGGCGACCAGCTTTACCGCATGGACTATCGCGACATGATCGCCTCGCACGAGGCGGCCGGCGCCGATGTAACCATCGCGGGCGTACCAGTGTATTCGAAGGCCGCGGCCGCTTTGGGTATCATGCGCCTGGACGATACGGGCCGCGTCATCGGCTTTCTCGAAAAACCCCAGACCGAGCAGGAACTCGAGCACGTACGCACCCCACCCGAATGGATCGATGCCCATGGTATCGCCAGCCATGGTCGCGATTGCCTGGCCAACATGGGAATCTATTTGTTCAGCCGCGATGCGCTCATCGACGCACTGGAGAAGACCGATTACCAGGACTTCGGCAAGGAGGTGTTTCCGGCATCGATCCGCAGCCGGCACGTGCAAGTCCACTTGTTCGACGGATACTGGGAGGACATTGGGACCATTCGCTCGTTCTACGAGGCGAACCTGAGCCTGGCGAGTGCGGCCCCGCCCTTCGAACTGGCCAAGCCTGAGGCGCCGGTCTATACGCGTCCCCGGTTCCTGCCGCCGTCGCTGATCGAGGGCGCCACCATTCGCGGGAGCCTGGTGGCCGACGGCTGCCGAATAGAACAGGGCGCTGTCGTCGAGAACAGCGTGATTGGGCTTCGCTGCTTCATCGGCCGCGATACGGTCATCCGCAACTCCGTGGTGATGGGCAACGACTACTACGAAACCCCCGGCGAACTCAACGCCGACCGCGATACGGGCATCCCGCCCGTCGGAATCGGAGCCGGCGCCCTCATCGAGAACGCCATCGTCGACAAGAACTGCCGCATTGGCCACGGCGTGCAGATTACCAACCACCGGGGAATCGAATCGACCGAAGAAACCGAACAGGGGATGATTTGCGACGGCGTGGCCGTCATTCCCAAAGATGCCGTCCTGCCCGACGGGTGCAAAATGTGAGTTCTCACCCCCGCTGCCGCCGGGCCTCGTACAACAACACGGCGTGCGGTACATCGTGTGCCTTGCTTCGGGCGGCGGAATGGGTACAATATTGTATTCCATTCGCAACATGATAGTGTTGATATGGCACACGTATGAGCACGCCGGTCACAACGAAGAAGGAGGTCATCGCTCGCTTGCGCGGCGCCAGGCACCATTTGGCGGCGCTGGGGGTGGCCGAGATCGGTCTGTTCGGCTCGTTCGTCGCCGGGCGGCAAACTGCCGCCAGCGATGTCGACCTTCTGGTCGAATTCGCGCCGCCTCAACACACGTTCGATAACTTCATGGAAGTATCGTTCCTGCTGGAGAGCCTATTGGGTCGCAGGGTGGAACTGGTCACGCCTGACGCTCTGAGCCCCCACATCGGGCCCCACATTCTCCGGGAGGTGGAACGTGTCTCCATTGCCGCGTGAGTACATCCGCCACATGTTGGATGAGATTGACTACATTCTGACTCAACTCCCCGAGCAGGACTTCGATTCGTTCAAGAATAATCCGACACTCAAGCGGGCATTTCTTCGCAGCCTCGAAGTCATCGGGGAAGCAGCGAAGAGAATCCCGCAGGAAATCCGCGACAAACAGCCGAAAATCGAGTGGCGCAAAGTTACCGGAATGCGAGACCGACTGATCCACGACTATTTTGGTGTGGACTACAACATTGTCTGGGATGTGGCCACGAACAAACTTATTCCACTCCGGGCCGCTTTGCAGAGCTTGCTCGAATTGACGGAAACCAACTAACACGAGAATCCTCGCGATTCCCGATAGCGCCGAAGACGGGCGTTGGGCTTCGAAGCCCAACGCATGGGGCATGCTTCTCACCCCCGCTGCCGCCGGGCCTCGTACAACAACACGGCGGCCGCGGCCGAAACGTTCAGGCTGTCGGCCACGCCAAGCATGGGCAGGCGCACGGCGGTGACGTCAGGGGCCTGCCACAGCGAGCTTAGGCCCGCGGCCTCGTTGCCCAGCACCAGCGCCGTCGGACGCCGGTAGTCGACCTCCGTGTAGGGCACGCTGCCATCGACGCGAGCGGCAACGACGTGCAGGCCGCGTTCTCGGAGCCAAGCCAACGCCTCCGGGCCGCTCGCTTCCGCCACCGAAAGCGTGAAAAGGGTCCCCAGGCTCGCGCGGACGGCGTTCGGGTTGAACAGGTCGGTGCGCGGGTCGGCCACGACCACCGCATCGACGCCTGCGCCGTCGGCACTGCGCAGCACCGCTCCGACATTGCCCGGCTTCTCGATCGCTTCAAGCACCGCTACCAGCGGTTTGGCGGGCAGCCTGACGGCGCCGAGTGAGGTGCAAGGCGGCTCCGCGACCGCCACCACACCCTCACTCCGCTGGCCGAACGCCAGTTTGGTGAACACACTTTCGGCCACCTCGAACCATTCGGCGCCGGTCGGCCGCAAGCGCTCCAGCAGCGCGGCCGCGTGTTCGCCGCCGCACAGGGCGGGGCACACGAAGACCTCGTGCAACACCACGCCCGCTGCTATCGCCCGACCGATTTCTCGCACCCCGTCAATGAGCAGGCGCCGCTGCGACCGCCGCTGGCGTGCATCGCGCAGCCGCACGGCACGCTTCACACGCGGGTTCTGGGCGCTGGTAATCTGGGGCATAGGTTAGGCAAAGGCAGGGTTCACCATTCAGGCCAAGCAATAGTGGCCATTCAAGCAATAGTGGCCATTCAAGCAATAGTGGCCATTCTAGCAAATATCGTTGGCGGCATTCATCCCCACCCTCCATGTGGTTCCGTTCCCGCAAGCCGGTCAGCGCGGATCCTCGGCCGGTCCGCTTGGCTTGAACCATTACTCCGCCCGAATTGGAACAGTTCCCGTGAACCGTTCCCCTGACGCAACATGAAGGTTCCTTCGCAGAGGGCGGCCGTGGGCGCCAAGTTCGGCTCCGATTGCCTGCTTCGGGCAATTTTCGGTGCTAGACTAGCGGTAGGACGGTCACGGGATCGCCGTGCGATGTGTCTGAATTGCGGTTTTCGGCCCAGTTCTCGTTTTCTGTTCAGGCGAGCGATTGTACCGGTTTTCGTGGTTTTTGCACGCAGGCAGCCCTGGGAAATGGGGCGGCCGGCGCAGACAAAAAACATGGCGGCATCTCGCGAAAATTGTAACCTAGGGTTGGATATAAGGACGGCGGTTACGGCCGCAATGCAAACGTCGGATAGCTGAGCGATTTTGAAAGCAACGATGGGCTTCCTAAAGAAAATCTTTCGAAATGTCCTCCGCGAAAGCGTCATGCCTGGCGGGACCAGCAGCTTCGAACACCTCTCGGAAGAGGACCTCGAAGCACACCTGGGCGTCGACCGCTACGGCAGCTTCGCGCTGACCGAGGCGGTCCGTCCTTCGTACGACCTGCAAGTCGTACCGGCCGAGGGATATCGTCACGACGTCTATCACGACGAGCAAGGCCACAACACCGTGCCCGTCCTCATGGCCGCGGTCTCACGCCCTCGGCTGTTCGACATCTTCATGGACCTGATCGGGCCGCTGGGCAACGTCGTTGACGTGGTGCTCGAGACGAGCCATCACCGCGACCACCGCGGGCATACCGACCTCTACCGCGAGCATATCGACGTGCCGGTGCTCAAGAGCATCCTGTGGGACTTCGAGGATTTGCTTCTAAACGACGGCTGCACCGGTATTGCCGTGCTCAATCCCGACGTGCCCCAGGAGATTCAGTTCGACGAGCATAAACTGCTGATTGTGTACGGTGAGCAGCTCGTCCCGTTCGAACACGTGCTCCGGCAGCGCGAGGTGCGTTGCGACGATCAGTTGAAGTTCATCACCGAAGGCGAGCACGTTCATTCATCGAGCGACCAGTATACTCGGCAGTTCGAAGTGCTCAAGACGCGGCTGGGCATGGACTGCGATTTCGAGTAAGCATCGGCAAAGAAATAACTGTCCGATGTCCCCTCTCCCTCGGTGGGAGAGGGTAGGGTGAGGGAGAAGAAAATGCGCCAGTTATTTCTTTGCCGATGCTAACCGGCCTATTGTGCCGCCTCGTGGCTCGCCAGAACCGGAGTCGTTTCGGCCGTCGCTGCCGCTTGTCGTGGCGAGTTGTGCCCGATGTCGGCCGCAAGTTCGGAAAGCCGAACCCGCAATTCCGGCCGCACGTCAAGAAGCTGCCCGGCCAGCCGTTGCACGCCTCGGTAATTCATCTCGGCGGTGCGCGAAAGGCTGCCGGCGAATGCGACCACCTGGAGGAAATTGTGGTCGGCCGTCCTGCCCGCCACAGGGTGCAGCAACTTCGTGAGCAGGTCGGGGCCTCCCTCCTGGACTTGCAAAAATGTATCGAGCCGGGTGGTTACGTATTGGCGCCCGTTGGTTTCATGAACATATCCCGACCGCAGCACCAGCACGGCCCGCCCATGGACCGGCCGGCCCAAAATGGGGCCGACATAAATCCCCTCACAGTAAATCACGTGGATTTCGGGACTTTGGTGCAGGAATTCGGCATGCAGGCGGGTGCCGCTCGGCTCAACCAATTCAAATCGGTCGGGGTCGGTTTGCCGAAGGTCGAGTGACGAGAGTTTGAGCACCTGCCATATATTAACCGCCACGTCGGGGTGGCGGACCAGGAACAGGAACAGGTGCGGGTCGCAGTCGACCACCTGAGTGGGTAGCCGGCGAAACGCGGTGGTGTCTTGGATCACCGCATTGACCTTTTCTCGCCCTGCACGGTCGAGCTGCTCGAACGGGATCGACGCGATGGCGTTTCGGCGGGCGATTTCGCTCGTGGTCGCCGCAAGCGGGTCGGCGCGTCGGAGCCGAGGTGCATCGGCGCGGACCTGCCCCAAAACGCAAGTCGGGTTGGGAATCTGAAGCGCGACCAGGACGACCCCCAGTGGAACCGCGACCCTCCAACCGTAAGTGAATACGACGGTGCACCAGCGCGCACCCTCTTGCCGCAAGCTTGCCATCAGAGCCCCCCTGCTCGATTCGCGATGCCGTTTATACTCGCCGCGTGCCGTTATTGCGTTTTTGTAGGATGGACATTCTTGTCCGTCTTCGCTTGGACGGGCTAAAGCCCATCCTACGAAAAGCGCAGTTTTAGGCCGCGGCGAGTTTATGCCGGTCCTAGGGTTTCTTCGGCCTGGGGAAGGTGTTTAGGACAGTCAAAGTAGCAACAACATAACCCTCCTCGGCCGCTACCGCGTCCTACCCGCCCAGGCGGGGCTAAGGGTTAGCCTTGGGGGAGAAAGCCCGAAGGTGGCCGTCGCTGCAACTCCGAACTTGGTAACCGTTCACGGGGACTGTCCCCTTCGGCCGGTAAGGGGACAGGTCCATTTTTCGGGCATGGTCTTTCCATGACAACCGCGCCGATTGGCCGAAAAATGGACCTGTCCCCGCCCGGCCCGTGAACGGTTACCGAACTTGTATGAAAGCGGTCTTGCCGCGAAGGCCGCGAATGCGGAGAATCCCCCCTTCCCACGAAGCGGAGGACACCGTCCGCGCCGCCCCGTGAACGGCTACCTCAAACGGCCTTCGCGCCGTCGTCCTGGAGAATTGCACAATATGCGCCACGTACACAAAATGTTTGTGATGCTGGCGGCGGCGGTGTTGCTGGCAGTGCTGGCGTGGTCGCTTCGCGGACCGTTCGGCTCGTTGATCGCCAACCATTGGCGCACTCAACTTGACGCAGCGACTGCCGAGCGGGCCGAACTCATGGCCGACCGCCTGACGCAGCTTGGCGCGCCGGGCATCCACGCGCTGGTCGACGCGTTGGGCTCCGATCGCGAGACGGTGGCAACCGCCGCGCGCCGGGCATTGTGGGCCGAGCTGGAACGCTGGGAATCGCTCACCGCTCCGGCCATTACCCGGAACTTGGCCGTCTTGGCCGAAGCGCTTTCCCAAAGCGCGATCCATTTCGAGCCGGCCGCTCGCCGCGAGGCGGCCGGCCT
>SKZG01000210.1 GCA_007127495.1 Planctomycetales bacterium | reverse complement strand
GGGCTGGAGCCCGGCCGCTATTTCCGCTCGGAGCGCGGCGCGCTGGCCGAGGTGCGCTTCGAGGCCGGCGCGATTCCGGGCCTGCCGCCGGCTATGCGGCAGGCGTCGTGGAACATCATCGTGACCGCGCCGGTTGGGCATGGCCCCCGGCACGGCGCCCGGGTGGTCGGCTACTGGCACGACCGCGACGGCTTGCCGACCCCTTGGCCCGCCATGTTCGTAGGCGACCGAGGCGCCTTCTTCAGCCACATTCTGCTTTCGGACGATCCGCCTGCCAAGCTGCGGATGCTGGCCGCGGTACTCGGCTGGTTTCACCCGCCGCTGTGGGATACCATGGCCGGCGCCGCTTTGGAGCGGGCCGTGCAAGTGGGCCACTGCCGGTCGGTCGAGGAGCTTCGCGAGGTGGTCGATGCCGCTGCCCATGACGAGGCTCGGCAGGCGCTGCACGCGGCCCTGGCCGCACGCGCGCGGTCGGAGCAGTTGCTGGCCGCGGGCGAACCGGCGGCGGCCATCGAGGCGGCCGACGAAAGCAGGCAACTGGCGGCCGAGGCCTACCTGCGTGCGGCGCCCAGCCCGCCGAAGGAAGCCCGCGCCGTCTGGAACCACTCGGGCACGGGGGCGTATCCGGGCGACTGGGAGAAGTCGGCCCGGCTGTTGGCACAGAACGGGTTCAACATGGTGCTGCCGAACATGCTCTGGGGCGGGCTGGCCCATTACCCGAGCGACCTCCTGCCCCGCAGCCGCACCTTCGAGGAACATGGCGACCAGATTGCGCAGGCGTATGCGGCGGCGAAGAAGCACGGACTGGAGGTGCATGTGTGGAAGGTGAACTACCATGCCCAAAACGCCCCCAAGGAGTTTCTCGCCCGCATGGAGCGCGAGGGCCGCCTCCAACGCAGCGTTGGCGGCGAGCGCCATCCTTGGCTATGCCCTTCGCATCCTGAAAACTTCAAGCTGGAACTCGACAGCATGCTGGAGGTGGCGCGGCGGTATCCTATCGACGGGCTGCACTTCGATTACATCCGCTACCCCGGCCGTGATTACTGCTATTGCAACGGCTGCCGCGAGCGGTTCGAGGCGGCCAGCGGGCGGAAGGTGGCCGACTGGCCGCGCGACTGCCACACCGGACCGCGGCGCGACGAGTATAACGATTGGCGATGCGACCAGATCACCGCCCTGGTGGCGGCCGTGCATCGCGAGGGCAAGCGGTTGCGGCCGGAACTAACGATCTCGGCCGCCGTATTCGGCTCCTACCCGGCGTGCCGCGAGTCGATCGCGCAGGACTGGGTCGCGTGGGTCGAGGCCGGCTACCTCGACTTCGTTTGCCCGATGAACTACACCGAAAGCGACGAGCGGTTCGCCCACCTCGTCGCGAACCAGTTGAAGCTTGTGGCCGGGCGAGTACCGGTTTACCCGGGTATCGGCGCGACGGCTTCCAGCTCCGGGCTGTCGGCCGATCGTGTGGTAGGCCAGATTCACCATGCCCGCCGGCTGGGCGCGCAGGGATTCACGGTGTTCGAGTTCAACGCCCGCACGGCCGAGACGATGGTGCCCGGCGTCGGCCTTGGCGCCGGACGCCGACAGGCAAAGCGGTAGTGCGCGCCGTGCCGCCACGGGTCGGGAGCGTCGGCGCGCCGGTCAGCCGGCGTCGGTCAGTTGCGGTCAGCAGATGCGAGGCATCTGTTCACCGGAAAGTAGGTCGAGGATGCGGTCGCCGCCGAAGGGGCTTTGCAGTTCGACGACGCCCGGGTGCGACTGGACGACCAGGCCGATGGCCGCGGGGTTTTCCGCGCGCCGATGTGCGCGCATCAGGTGGAGCACCTCTTCGGTCGCCTCGGCGGGGCAGAAGGCCACAAGGCGACCTTCGTTCGCGGCGTAGAGCGGGTCGAGCCCCAGAAGTTCGCACGCACTGCGCACACCCTCGCAGACCGGAATTGCCGCCTCCTCAAGCTCGATGCCCACCTCAGCGTGCCGCGCGATCTCGTTCAATGCCGCCGCGAGTCCGCCGCGGGTGAGGTCGCGCAGGCAATGCACGTCGCCGCCGGCAGCCAGTAGGGTTTCCACCAGTTCGTGCAGGGGTGCGCAATCGCTTTCGGGCGCGCCGGCAAACTCGAGGCCCTCGCGAACCGACATCACCGCGATTCCGTGTCGGCCAAGGTCGCCGCTCACCACGACGGCGTCGCCCGGCTCGACGCGCCCGGGACGAATGTCCGTTCGCGGCCCGATCCATCCGATGCCGGCCGTATTGATGTACATACCATCGCCCCGGCCGCGATCGACCACCTTCGTATCGCCGGTGACGATTCGCACGCCGGCTTCGTCGGCAGCCTGCCGCATCGACTCGACCACACGGCGAAGCGTATCGATGGGCAGGCCCTCTTCCAGGATGAAGCCTGCACTCAGATACAGCGGTTTGGCCCCGGCCATGGCCAGGTCGTTCACGGTGCCGCACACGGCCAGCTTGCCGATATCGCCTCCGGGGAAGAACAGGGGAGTGACCACATACGAATCGGTCGTGAAAGCCAGTTGTTCCCGGCCCACGTTGAGCAAAGCGCTGTCGTGTGGAATCGGCACGTCAGGGGTCGCCGCAAAGCCGGGCAGGAACAGTCCTTCGATCAATTCCTGCATCAGTCGCCCTCCGCCCCCGTGGGCCATTTGCACGGTCGGGTGGTCGCGAAGCGGTAAGGGGCAGCTTAAGGTCAGTTCGCGTGGATGTCCGTTCGTCATGGTGGCCTCATTGGGGCATGGGTGCCGCGCTCAGAGTGTTTCCTGCACAAGGTAGGGCGAGTTGCCGGCCCGTGAGCGTGATGGGAAGATTCCCGCGCTCACAGCGAAGCGGCGCGCCGCGGCGTTCAAGACGGCGCTGGCCGAGCTTGGGGGTGCCCGCGGCCGCCCACGACTCAGCCTCCGCAGTGAGCGAATTGAGCAGCGATTCCACCTTGTTGCGAAAGTGCTCCAGCGCGTCGCGGTTTAGGTCGGGCGGAACGAATATCTCGCCGCTGGAAACGGCGCGGGCACGAGAAAAAGGGCGCGGCAAAGCGAACCGGTCCCAGCTTTGCATCCGCCAGGGCCGGTCGTAGCCGAATCCCATCGCTACCAGCGGCAGGCCAAGCTTCGATGCCAGGAACACCGGGCCGGGCGCCAGCCGACGTCGCGGGCCGCGCGGGCCGTCCGGCGTGATGGTCAGGTGCATTCGGCCGCTCTTGCGCAACAATTCTCGGATGGCGGCCGCCCCGCCCCGATTGGTCGACCCGCGCACGAAC
Organism: Planctomycetales bacterium; assembly: GCA_007127495.1. Classification (GTDB taxonomy): domain Bacteria; phylum Planctomycetota; class Planctomycetia; order Pirellulales; family Thermoguttaceae; genus PWXP01. The sequence continues at coordinate 5,983 of SKZG01000210.1, read as the reverse complement.
TCAAAGCCGAGGTGATAGGCCGCGTGCGAGAGCAACTCAGCATCGCGGTGGCGCGACAGGAGCATCGCCAGGTTGCAGTGCCCCCGGAGAAACAAGGGGAATAGAATATACTCGTGCCAAAAAACATAGATTTTCTGGCCCTGACACTCCGGAAAGACCGGGTCGACCGCCGGATCGTAGTAGGCCACCTTGTAATCGAGCGTCCCCATCCAGCCGCGCACCCCTGCCGCGCCCAATAGCCCACCAAGACGATGAATCCAGGAAGCATTCAATTTCATGGTTCGACGGGTTCTCAGAGGGGTGCCCTCGACTGCGGGGCGGCTAGCTTTCGCCCTGGGGCTGGGGCCACTCGCCGGTAAACACTTCCACAGCCGGGCCGGTCAGGTACACGTGGTTGTCGTCCGCCCAGTGCAATTCGAGGTCGCCGCCGGGAAGGTGGGCGAGGATCTTGCGGGCGGTCCGTTCCGCCAGCACGCCGGCCACGCACACGGCGCACGCGCCCGTGCCACACGCCAGCGTTTCGCCGGAGCCCCGCTCCCAAACGCGCATCCGCACCTCCGCCGGTGAGAGCACCTCGACGAACTCGGCATTCACGCGATTCGGGAAGCGCGCGTCGCACTCCACCTGCCGCCCGATCTGAAGCACCCAGCGGTCGGTGAGCCGGTCCACGAAGGTGACGCAGTGGGGGTTGCCCATCGATACGCACGTCACCCGCAAAGTCTCGTCGCGCAGCGGCAAATCGACGTCGATCACGGCGGGGTGATCGGCCACGGCGGGGTGATCGACGAGGGGGTTGACAGGGAGGGTGGTGGGAATACGTTCCGGCTGGAGGATGGGCTCACCCATATCGACCCGCGCCCGAATTACCCGGCCTGCGGCCACGTCGAGTTCCAGGCCCAGCACGCCGGCGCCGGTTTCGATCGTCAGCGCCGGCCGGCGGCAAATTCCGTGGTCGTACACGTACTTGGCCACGCAACGGACGCCGTTGCCGCACATTTCGGCTTCGGAGCCGTCGGCGTTGAACATCCGCATGCGAACGGCCGCCCGCTCGCTGGGAACGATCAGGATCAACCCGTCAGCGCCCACGCCAAAATGCCGGTCGGAAATTTTCCGGGCAAGTTGGGACGGGTTCTTCGGAACAGGCTGCCGGAAGCAATCGACATAGACGTAGTCGTTTCCGGCTCCATGCATCTTGGTGAATTGCATGGATGGTATTTTAGACGAGGTCCGGGTGGGCGACAAGGTGAGCTACCCAGACAGGTCCAGCACATTGCCACTTTGCCCGGTGGGATCCCGACCGCGCCCGGTGGCCGAGGGACCGGCCTCGCCGCCGCCGGTTTCGTCCTCCGGAGGCGTAGCCGCCTGTTCCCAGAGGCGGCGGCCGTCCGCATCGCGGTCTTCCGTCTCGTGGTCGTCGCCGTCCGTTTCACCGATTCCAGCGGCGTCCTCCGCTTTCTGGTCGCTACGGATCTTTCGCTGCTGCGCGGCGGCGTCGTGTTTGGCGCGGTCCGTCTCGGAACCGTGGGTTTGCGCCAGCGGTGCCCCGGCCGCACTGCCGGCAAGCCCGCCCAATGGACCAACACTCATGAGCAACCTCCTTCCGATTGCGAGGCGACTGGCAAGGATTCACCACCAGCGGAACAGGTTTCTGGGCAGCCAGCCGGCGGGTTCCGCCTGGCCGTTCAAGTCGGTTTGCAATTGTTGCAGCGCTTTATTGACCACGGGAAACGCTTCGCGGCGCGTGTGCGGATTCTGGAGCGTGCCGCCGACGTGAATCAGCATGATCTGCTGGCTGGCGCCGCCGAGAACCTGCTGGATCGCGGGCACTCCCCAATCGCTCCGCCCCACGATGGCGTGGAACGTCATGCGCACATTCTGCTGGAAATCCATTTCCCCTTTTCCCAACAGACTGATCGCGTCGCCGCTGAAATCGATCTGGTCGAAATACACATGCTGCCCTTCGATGCGAAATCGGATGTCGCTCCGACTGAACGCGGTGCGGTCGGGTGGACGCACACTGAGGATCTTCAGCAGCGCGATCATCAAGGGCAGTTCGTAGACGTCGGAGTCGTCCAACCGGACGTTGCCGTGGCCGACCATCGCGTTGGTGCTCGATCCCGCGCCGCGCAGATCCAGCATTCCGTTGACTTTGCCTTGCAGGGTATGCTCGCCGGTGAGCATCTCCTGGGCACACCGGGCAAGATCGGCCTCGTTCAGCCTCGCGTGCAGCCCCCAACGAGGAACCGGCCCGAGGGTGATCCACGCGTCGCCCTGCACCACGCCATCGAAAAGGGCTGCGGAAATGGGCCTCGCCCGCGCAGAGCTGCGCTCCGCGGCCGCCCGCCGCCTTTCCACCCACGAGCCCAAAAGCACCTGCTGATGATCTATCCAAATGGGGCCGGTCACTTGTGTGAACTGGAAGTCCTTGTAAGTGAGCGAGTCGATGTCGAGTTCGCCGGCGGCATGCATGCGAGTTCCGTCATATTGACCGGCCAGCGTCAGCCCGCCATGCAGGTTGTCCAGTTTCACGCCACAATCGATGCTCGCCTGATGAAAGCCGATCCGCAAGTCCCACTGGGCTTGCAATGGGTCGTCAGGGCGGGTCCCGCCTTCCAGAACGGCCGCACCACGCAAATTAAAGAGGCCCGCCGGATTCAGGCCGGCCAGCGCGTGGCGCAGCCCTCCGGGCAATGCTTGAACCAGGTCGCGGTCAAAACGGAGCCGGTCCACCGAAAGGCCGCTCAGACGCAGCAGCCACCGGCCATTGGGCAGGATTTCGCACTCGCCCGCCGAACTGATGCGCACGGCGCCATGTTCGGCCTCCATCCGTTCGAAGGAAACATGTCCGTCCCGATACAAAAGCTCGCCTTGCAGCCGTTCCATCCGGTATGGGAAGCGGACCGGATCGATCGACGTGCTGTCGGCCTGCGGGCGGATCCGGGTCGACAGGCTCAGGTGGCGCCGATCAACGAGGTAGCGCACCTCGGCGGAAAGGTCCACGACGCCGCGCGGGCGCAAATCCTCCCAAAGGCTTCGGGCATTGGGCGGCAGGGCGTCGCGCAGCTCATTTTCCAGGGCAACGTCGGTCGCCTCCAACACAAGACGGAACTCGCGCCCCTCCGGCCGCGGCTCAAAGTGTCCATGCCCGACCACTCGCCCCATGTCGTTGCGACCCTCCATGTCGCGGAATTGCCAGCGGTCGTCGCGCATTTCGATCGTGCCGCGAATATCGCGTACCGGGTAGGAAAATCGATCGAATCGGATGCTGCACCGATTCAATTCGATCAGCAGGTGCTTCTGTAGGGGAGCCCCGGGCCGCTCGCGCCACATCCGGTAGTCGGCCCGGATGGTGCCGCGGGGCTGAAGCGATTGAACCACCTTCCGGCTATCGCCGGGCAGCGCCGCCAGCAGTTTCTCGTCGAGCGGAACGGCGTTGCTTTGGAGCCGAACCCAGCCGTAGGGACCGCTCAATGCATCGCTTATCTCTGCGTCGATCCGCACCGGCTCGTTGCCACTGTACGCGCGAACGTTCACTTGGACCGTGCCGTCAGCCAATTGAACCATGCCGACTCCCTGCTCTAGTCGGTACGGAAAGCGGGCATGAGTGAACGACACGTCAAGCAATCGGCCTTGCACGGTCGGGCGCCATGCAAGGCCGTCGAACGCCAGTTCCACGTCCACGTCCACTCGGCCGGTCGGCCGATACTGATCCCACTGTTCCTGGACAGGCTCGGGCATATCCTCGATCAGGGACCGGCCCAGCTCCAACTGCCGTATCTCGGCATGGAGCTTCATGGGAGCGCGGCTGCCGAAACCGCTCTGGTGGATGGACATGTGCACGGCCGCTTCGTTGGCCCGAGCCGTGAACTCGTCAATGGCGAAACCCTCCTCGCTGATCCGGAACGCCGCTCGGGCGTCGGTCAGCGGATAGGGAAGGCGCCGGTCTTCGATGCGGCCGTGGCTGAGCCGGCCGGAAGCTGCGAACCGGCCGAGTTCGGGGTCGCCGGCTTGGCGGTTGAGGCGGAACGTCAAATTCACTTGCCCCCGCACATCGGCCACCCCGTGCAGACGGGCGGCCACCGGCTCGGGCATGGCATCGCGGAGTTGGGGCGAAAGCGTCAACCCCTCGATCACCCCGCCCCAATCCCATGACTCGTCCTGAGCGTTCACCGCTCCCTTGACCGCCATGCGTTGGAAATGGTCACCGCCAAGCGTTCCTTCGAACGACCGGGCCCCCGGCCCGAGCGCCGCGTCGGCCTCGGGAAGATGCACGACCATACTGACGTCGCGCAGGGTGAGCGTGCTCGCCGGATTCCGCAAGGGATCGAATAGCTCGACCCGGCCACCCTCGATACGGATTTCCGGCGGATCCGCGCTCATGGTGGGCAACGGTAGTAGCTTGGCCGCACTGTAGGAGCCGTCCGGCCGGCGCGTGACTCGAAGCACCGGTCGGCGCACGACCACGTGCCGCACTTTCAGGTCGCCGGTCAGGAGGTGACGCACGTCGGTTTCACAAATCAGCGTCATTTCATCAATGGCCAGCAATTCCGCGTGCGGCCCCTCGGCGCCCGGCTCGATGATTTGCAACCGCCGCACGCGAATTCCCTCGCCCTCGACGATCTGCGCCGCCCCCACCTGGACCCGTAAGTCGGGATAGTGGGCCGCCAGGGTCGCCTCAACCCGCATGCGCACTTCGTCATGCCGGTTCCGATAGAAGTGCAACGCGACCACCGCCGCGCCGACCGCTCCGATCAGCCCGCCCCATTTGAAGCAGAACCAGCAGAAATTGACCAGCCGGGCAAAAATGGTCACCGAACCTCCTGCTGCGGTTGTGGGGTCGTTGCGCGAGAAAACACGGCGCCCGCGGCCAGCACCATCAGTGGTAACATGGCCGGCTCACGATAGCGAATGGAACTAACGAAGACTATGTGCAGCGCCGTGAAGTACACGGCCGGCAGCCAACATAGTACATACGGCCAACCGAGGTGAAACGTTCGCCACGCCCCGAACATGGCCAGGACCATGACGGGAACGTAGGTGCCGGCCATTGCCAGGCGGATGCCCCACCCGGACAGTTCCGGCTCGTTCGGCCAAAGATTCCACATCCGGGCGAACTTGACCAAGGCCAACCGGGCCGCGCAGGCGGGATGCCGCCGCGCCCACGCAAGGGCCTCTCGGCGCATGCGGCGGTCGAGCCGTACCTCCAACGGAACCTCGGCATCGACGTCGCGACGCTGTTGCTCAGCCACAAACCGTTCCACGAAGGCCATATCGCTGGCGCCGGTTGCGTGGGGATTCAGCCCGTCGTACAGGCTAGCGCCCACCTGGAGCGTGGTGGGTACGAAATGCCCGGTCACGCGCCCATTGCGAACCCACCAGGGTACAAGAACAGCGAGCATCGCCGCCAGGACGGCCAGGGCCCATCCACGGAAGGCCGGACGATTCCGCAGCCACGTGCCCGCCCACATGATGCCGATGACGGCGGGCGTGAACAGCAACCAGCTTGGCCGCACCAGCACGGCCGCACCGGCCGCCGCGCCGGAGCCGAGGCCGAGCTTCACTGCCCGCGATCGCCCGGTAGAATGCCAAGCCGCGACCCACATACAAAACTGGAGCAGCATCAGCGCGGAAAATGGCGTCTCGGTAAGCACCATCGAACTGGTCGCGACCGCGCCGGGATACACCGCCGCGATCAGCCCCGCAACGAGCGCGGCCCGAGAGCAGAACAACTGCCGGGCGAGGCACCAAACGGCTCCCGCGGCCAGCGAACCGATGACCGCGACCTGAATCCGAGCCCACAGGACCGGCGGCTCGTCGCTCGCGAGAAACAGCGGTGCAAGCAGCAACGGGTATCCCGGGGTGCGAAATACGCGTGCGTCAAAGCCCTCAGCCGGGTATACATACTCGTCACCGTGGGCAATCGCACGTCCAAGCTGCCAATAGGTTTCGCTGTCGCCGAAGAAAAAACGGCCCTCGGTCCGAT